>NZ_JANSIN010000001.1:0-165126 GCF_047462115.1 Synechococcus sp. R50.1
ATCCAAAGAACTGCTTCAATAAACTGTTTGCAGTTTGCTTCTTTCCCAATGTTAACTCTCTCTTCTGTCTGTAAAAAAGCCAATATCTTCTGCCATTTGTTTTCATCTAAAAAAACCAACTTCATCCTCTTTCCTCTATAAATTATTCTCTCTATCCTAACATAAGATCAACACGACCTAGCCATTTTCGAACTATTGAATGACTTGTCTCATGTAATTTCCCCAAGTTTGAGCGGCTATGCTGCTGCTTCCTCGTGTTGGGCTAGAGTCATCATTGCCCAGCCAAATGCCGGTCACCAGGGGAGGGTTGGGCGTGTAGCCGATAAAGAGCAGATCCTTGTTGGCGGTGGTGGTGCCGGTTTTACCGGCTTCTCCAATGCCGAGCCGGGCAGTAGTACCGGTGCCGGAGCTGATCACCCCTTGCAGTACGGTTGTCATCTGTTGGGCGACGGTTTCTGGTAAGACAAGTCGCTGAGAACGGGGATCCTCCCGACCAGGGTAAATCTCACGGCAGGTGCGAAAGTCGTTGGGGTTGGCGCAATCGCTGCTATCCAAGATGCGGCGGATGGTGTGGGGCCTTGACCAAAGGCCACGATTGGCAAAAGGAGTGAAGGCTGCTGTCAACTCCAGCAAGTTCACCTCCATTGTGCCAATCACCATAGAAGGATAGGGTTGCAACGGCGATTGGATGCCCATTTGCCGGGCCGTCGCCACCACTTGCTCTAGACCTACTTGTTGGGCCAACCGCAGGGCAATCACGTTTTCGGAGAGGATCAGGCCGCGGGCCAAATCCATAGGGGCCGATCCCGAGCGACAGCCCCGAAAGGTGAGGTTGCCCCAGGTGAGGGGCTCGCAAGACAACACTTGGGAGAGAGGGATCCCCTGGGTGAGGGCAGCCGCATACGTGAACACTTTGAAGGTGGAGCCCGGCTGCCTTTGAGCTTGGGTAGCCCGGTTGAAGGGGCTGGCGTTGTAGTCGATCCCGCCCACCAAAGCCAGCACTTCACCGTTGCGGCTGTCGAGACTGACCAAAGCGCCTTGGCTGAAGCCCAAGCGGGATCCGGACTCGCGCACCGTTTGGGCCAGGACTTGCTCTGCCAAACGCTGGTAGGGCAAATGCACCGTGGTTTCGATGATGAAGTTGCCCTCTGCCGAGAGGTCTTGGCCCAAGAGCTGCCGCAGCTCCTGGAAGACGGCACTGTAAAAGTAGGGAGCAACTGTCGAGGTTTGGGAGCGCAAATTGGGGTTGAGGGTGAGGCGACTGCGCCGGGCCCGCCGAATCTCCTCTTCGGGGAAGACTTTCAGCTCGCTCAGGCGATCCAACACCCGATCCCGGCCCCGAACGGCGGCATCATAGTTGGCGACAGGGTTAAAGGCATTGGGCGCGGGCAAAATGGCCGCCAGAGTCGCAGCTTCGGAAAGGCTGAGCTGGCGGCTTGGGATCCCGAAATAGAACTGGGCGGCAGTCTCAAAGCCGTAGATGCCGTTGCCCAGGTAAACATTGTTGAGGTAGAGAGCGAGGATTTCGTCTTTGCTGTAGCGCTGTTCCAGCTTCAGGGCAGCGACGGCCTCCCGCAGCTTGCGCCCGAAGGTGTTGCCGGAGCCGGTGTAGTCCCGCAGCACGGTTCGGGCCAGTTGTTGGCTGATGGAGCTGCCCCCCTGCTGCACTTCCCCCGAGCGCAGGTTCACCCAAAAGGCGCGGGCAATGCCCAGCAGATCCACCCCAAAGTGGGAGTAAAAGCGGTGATCTTCGGCGGCGACCACCACCTTGGGCAAAATCGGCCCAAAAGCTTCTAGGTTGGGCAGCTCCCGGTAGGTGTCCCCCTGATGGCGGCGCAGCTCCGTCTGCTGATCCCCGGCCAGGACGATCAGGGGGTTGCGATCTGCGGAGAGGGGTGGCTCCACTGAGAACTTGCTCCACTCATGGCCGATCCAAATCCTCGCCCCCAGCCCCAAGACCACCATCAGGATGAGGCAGCCGCGCACCCCATACACCTGTGGTGGGGGTGGATCCAGCACTTGAATCCAGACGCTCTCCGGATCCCGAGGCGGGCCAAGGCTCAGTTGCTGGCCATGCCGCAAGATCACCCGGCGCACCCGCTCGACACCACCGAAGGGTTTGAGGCGGAAAACGCCGTTGGTCGAGTCTTGATCTTCTAGCTGGTAGCGACCGGCATTCCACCCCAGCCAGTAGAGAATAGGGGGCAACGGGATCCGCCAACCCAGACCGGGCAGGCGCCAATCCGGGCGGGGACGGATGTGGGCGTGGAGATGGCTCACCGCGGGGGCAGGGATGCGAATGGTGGCCACCGTCTGGCTGCGACCGAGAATGTCGGATCCCTTCAGGGCAACCACCTGGGGGGGCTCTCCTGGGCAGGTAATCCGCAGGCGCACCGGGCGCTTGGGGGGAGGAGGTTCGGGGGGTTTGAGGAGAGCTGTAGGCCCGACAGGGAAAGGCCTCGCCAGAGTTTTGAAGAGGCGAGCGACGGTGCCCAACAGCGGCTTTTTGTCTTCAGAAGCAGACATGGCTCAGTCCCCCCGCAATTCGCGCGCACGGCGCAGCAGCTCCTGCATGGTCTGGCCGGGACGAGGGCCGCCTGCTGCTGAATTGAGGTTACGGGCCTTGGGAGGCCGGGCAACGGGGGCAGCCGGGGGTAGGGTGGGAGAGGAGGGGGAAGGTGGTGGAGCACCGCTGGGCAGCGTGGGATCCCAGAGGGCCATGTAAAGATGGCCTTGGGCGTTGCGTTCGATCCTGCCGGCCCAGGGGCCAACGCGGAATTGTACCCGCTCGGAACGTCCCTCGCGCACAGCCTGCAGTTCTCGCTGCAGTTGAGCAGGCAAGGGGGCTTGCAGCATATCCTCCAAGAGTCCTTCCACTTGAGGGGTGGGTACGCCATCGGTGACGGTGGCTTCGGTTTGCCGCAGGGCCAGACTGGATGCGTCGTAGAGCAGGCCCAGGTTCACCCCGCCAAGGCGATACAGGTCATACACGGTGTTGGGCCAAGCACCATGCCCCTGCTGGTTGGGGGATCCCAGGCTGGCTCGTACCGTCTCGCGGGAAGTCTCCAGGGGAAAGGCGCGAAACAACGGCTCGCTCCGGGTGTAGGGTTCCAGCTCCGGTGCGGGATCCCGCCGTCCGTTCTGCTCTGAAGCCAAAACAAGGGGCTCAGGGACAAGCTCCCCAGGCATAGGATGGACATTCTCTGGGGCAGTGGAATCTGCCACTGCCGGACGAGATCCTGGCCCGGAAACACGGGGGGCCGAGGGGCGCTGGAGAAACCGTCCCCATCCCCAACTCACCAAGGTCAAGCCCAGCAGCCCGCCCATCAGAAAGGGAATCAGGCGCACCCAAAGCAGGGATCCCCCGTTCTCGACCTCGGCGACCGCCGTCAGGGGCCTGAGCCGCAGAGTACCGGCTGTAACCAAGGACGGCGCAGCGGCAGGGAGACCTCCAGAAAGTGGGCCAGAGGCAGCCTCTTCCGACGAGGCGACTGGGACCTGAGGGGCAATAGATCCCTGTGCTCTGGCTTGAATGTGCTCCAGCTCCGTCAACACGTTAGCCACCGATTGCGGGCGGGCGGCAGGATCTTTGGCCAGGCAACTGAGGATCAAGTCGGATAAACCGGCGGGCAGCGCGAACTTCAATCCCAGGTCTTCCAGAGGAATGGGGCGGCGCTTGTGGTGGGCCTGGTACCAGCCCGGGAAAGATTCGGTGGTGGGCTTGAGGGGCATCTCCCCGGACACCATCTGGTACAGCATGATCCCGAAGCTGTAGATGTCGGAACGGACGTCCAGAGGGGATCCCTCCAGTTGTTCTGGGGAAGAATAGGCCAGCGTTCCCAGGTAGGCATGGGTAAAGCTCAAAGATTCATGGCTATTGAGCAGCTTGGCAATGCCGAAATCCACCAGCTTCGCCAGTTCCCCAAAACTGTCATCGGCCACCACGATCACATTGGCCGGCTTCAAATCGCGGTGGATCACCTGTACCCTTTGCCCTTCCATGAGGATCCCCTCGTGGGCCGCCTTTAACCCCAGGCCAATTTGGCGGGCCAGCCGGAAAAAGCGCTCCAAAGGCAAAGCCCCCGCGGCCAGAATATCCTTGAGGGTCTTGCCGTTCAGGTATTCCATCACATAGAAGGGCACCTCATCGGGGGTAATACCATAGTCATTGACTTTGACAATGTGCAGGCTTTTTTGGCCCAAAGCCGCGCAGGCTTTCGCTTCCCGTTCAAAGCGCAGGCGGGTGCGCCGATCCATTGCCGGCTGGGAGAGCAGCTTGACGGCCACTTCCACCCCACCAAAGAGCAAATCTTGAGCCAAATAGACTCGCCCCATGCCTCCCTGTCCCAGCAGATGTACGAGTCGATAACGCTGAGCCAAGAGGCGACCCAAAAAGGGATCCGACGCAGTAAACATAGGGAATCGCGGCGGTACAGAGAACAGGTTTGCAAGAGTCTCGAAGGGATCCGGCAGGAGCGGGCTACCTCTACCATAAGCACTGGAGCCGTTATAGGCCATGCTCGCCGCCGTCAATCCAGTTGCCCTTGATGTCTTTGCCAATTGTTTACCACCCCGACTACAGTGCCCCCCTGCCGCCGGACCACCGCTTTCCCATGCCAAAATTTCGCCTCTTGCAAGAGCTGCTGCTGCAGGAAGGGGTGATCCGCCCCCAAC
This sequence comes from Synechococcus sp. R50.1, assembly GCF_047462115.1. Taxonomy (NCBI): domain Bacteria; kingdom Bacillati; phylum Cyanobacteriota; class Cyanophyceae; order Synechococcales; family Synechococcaceae; genus Synechococcus; species Synechococcus sp. R50.1. The sequence goes on from NZ_JANSIN010000001.1 coordinate 4,675, forward strand.
AAGTGCACCACCCCGAGCTGCCCTCCCTCGCCTGGATTGAGTCGGTACATACCCCTGAGTACGTCAGAGCCTACTGTGAGGGATCCCTGGAAGCCAAATTGCAGCGGCGTATCGGCCTGCCCTGGAGCCCAGAGCTGGTACAGCGCACCTGTCGAGCGGTGGGCGGCACCATCCTGACTGCCCAATTGGCCCTGCGCCATGGCTTGGCCTGCAACACCGCCGGCGGCACCCACCATGCCTTCCCCGCCTACGGCTCCGGCTTTTGTATCTTCAACGACCTGGCCATTGCCGCCCAAGTCCTGCTGCAGCAAGGGCTGGTGCAAAGGCTCTTGATCGTGGATCTGGATGTCCATCAAGGAGATGGCACTGCTTGGATCTTTCGCTCCGAGCCGCGGGTGTTCACCTTTTCCATGCACTGCGAGGCCAACTTCCCCGCCACCAAACAACAGAGCGACCTGGACGTGCCCCTGCCAGTAGGCATGGAAGATGAAGCCTATCTCCAGACTTTGGCCGACCACTTGCCCGATCTGTTGGCTCAGGTGCGCCCTGACCTGGTGCTCTACGATGCCGGTGTGGATCCCCACGAGGAAGATCTCCTGGGCAAGCTGGCCCTTAGCGACCAGGGCCTGTTTCGGCGGGACATGCAAGTGCTGAACACTTGTCTAAAGCAGGGCTATCCTGTCGCCTGCGTCATCGGCGGCGGCTACGGCAAAGACCTCAACCGCCTCGTGTATCGCCACTCCCTGCTGCACCGGGCTGCCAGCGAAGTGTACCGCCAATACCGTCTTTAGCCGGGCGCAAACTAGGCGTATTCGGCAATCACTACTGTGATGTTGTCTCGCCCGCCCCGCTCTTTGGCCGCCTCGATGAGCTTTAGGGGAAGTTGCTCCAAATCTTCCACCTGCAGGCAATACTCGATGATCACTTCGTCGTCTAACTCCTCCGTCAGGCCGTCGCTACACAACAGCAGGCGATCCCCCGGACGCACGGTAATCGGCTGCACAGAAGGCGGCCCCACATCAGGCCGGCCCAGGCAGCGCTCGAGAATATGTCGCCAGGGGTGAATCCGGGCCTGCTCGTAGGTCAACTCCCCCAGTCGAATGGAGCGGGCCACCAAGGTGTGATCCTCTGTCATTTGCTGCATCTCGGATCCCCGTAGGCGATAGAGGCGAGAATCACCGATGTGAGCGCTCCAGCAGTTGTCATTGGGATCCACCATGGCCACCACCACCGTAGTGCCCATGTCTGCCCGTTCTGGATTCTCCCGCTGATCCTTGAGGATGGCACTGTTGGCCGCTTCTACGGCTTCGCTGAGCAACCGGGGCGCCGGCACGTTTTTCCAGCCTCGATCCAGATATTCTCGGATGGTCTCGACAGCCAACAGGCTGGCTGTAGCCCCGGCAGCATGTCCTCCCATACCATCGGCAACAATAAAATAGCGCCCCTCCGGATCGCAGTAGTAGGCATCCTGATTGCTGCTGCGGATCTTGCCGGGATCCGTAGCGCAGGCATATCGTCGCATCACATCAATCGCTCTGACCGATTCAACCTTAAGAGTACTCTGATTAAAGCAAGAGCAGCGAGGGCAGCCAAAACCAAAGTGATAACCGTTAAGGTAGCATGTCCGGCCAAAAAGAGCTGAGTTGCGCTCAAAAAAAAGGCCGCAAACAACACTGCATAACTAACTCCCAGCCCGGTGTTGTTCAGCTTGCGCAACAAGCGCTCCGTCTCGCTGGATCGCACCCGCAGGCGCAGCTCCCCTTGTTCCAACTTGCTCAAGGTCAATTCGATCCGGCGCGGCAAACTGAGACTGCTGCTGGTGAACTCAGCCGCTTGACGGCCAACCTGGGCCAAGAGGGTCTCAGTCTTGCTTCCGTTTAAACTCATCAGCTCTTCCGCAAAGGGTTTGGCCACCTCCATAAAGTCGAACTCCGGATCCAACCCTTTCCCCAATCCCTCCAGCGTGGTCAGGGCCCGCATCACAAAAGTAAAGGTAGCCGGAAAACGAAACGGCTGATCGTAGGCCAGCTCGTAAAGGTCTTCGCTAATGGCCGCCACCGAGATTTCTCCTGAGTTGCCGGAAAAGGGTTTGTCCATAAAGTGATCCAGCATGTACTGCACCGAGCGGCGCACCGGAGCCAGATCGGCGGTGGGCACCAGCACCCCCAGTTCCACCAGCGAGGCCACCACCTGATCGGCATTTTTGGAGACCACACCTGCCAGCGTGCCCATCAGCTTTTCTTTCACATCGGAGGGCAGGCGGCCCATCATGCCGAAGTCGTAGAAGATCAACGTGCCATCGGGCTTCACGGCAATGTTGCCGGGGTGGGGATCGGCGTGAAAAAAGCCATCCTTGAGCAGTTGCCGCAGATAAGCCTCTGCCCCCAGACGAGCCAAAACCTTGCGATCCAGCCCCGCCGCGCTCAGGGCTTCGTAATCGCTGATTTTGATCCCCGGCAGGTATTCCAATGTCAACAGGCGAGGAGAGGTGTAACGCCAATACACTTTGGGAACAGCAATTTGCGGCATATCCCGAAAGTTGCGACGGAAGGTATCGGCATTGCGGCCCTCATTGAGGTAATCCACCTCTTCCCAGAGGGTGCGCCGACACTCTTCGTAGATGCCGATCCAGTCGCGGCCCGGCCCGCCCCAAGAGGTGCGATACTGAAAGAACTCGGCAATCCCACGGCAGATCTCCAAATCGATGGTGAACAGCCGGGTCAGCCCCGGACGCTGCACCTTCACCACCACCTCTTCCCCGGTTTTCAGCTTGGCGCGATGCACCTGCCCCAAGCTGGCAGCGGCCAAAGGGGTGGGATCAAAGTAGCTGTAGATTTGGGTGATCGGCCTGCCCAGCTCCTGCTGCACAATTGCCGCCACCTGTTCGTAGCTGAAAGCAGGCACCCGATCCTGCAGCTTGGAGAGCTCCTCGACATATTCCGAGGGGAAGAGATCGGCGCGGGTGGAGAAAAACTGCCCCACTTTAATAAAAGTAGGGCCTAAGTTAAGCAGCGTTTCGCGGATCCAAATGGCTCTGGCCCGGCGGCGCTGGGCCTTTCGCTCGGGCGTGGGTTGTCCCCCATAGCTCCAAGCCTGCTGATCCAGCCAAAGGTAAAACAGCCAGGTGAGCACAAATCGCCAAATGTCCAGCATGCGGCCCTGGCGAGTATAGTTCTCCCGGGCCCAGCGGTAGGCGGTATAGGGCTTGACGGGTTGTGATCCCAAAGAAGTCCGGGATCCCAAAAGGCTCGCGTTCAAGCGTTTCGACTCCGGTACTTCTGCAACTCGGAGCGCAGCTGCGCCACTTCCGCCCGCAAGTCGTCCAGAGTTGCCTGCAAATCTTCTGTCTGGAAAGGCAGCGGCACCCTTTCCTGGGCGGCCATGGATGCTTCTGCCTCAGCCCGGGTCATGACATCCTGGGCAAAGGTTTGCCAGCCCTCCTGCAGCTCGGCCCACACCTTGCCCACTTCCCCGGCAATATCGGTGAGGGCGCTTTCCAAACGCTCGCGCAGAACGTCTGCCACAGCCTTGCCGACAAAAAAAGCCTGCACAACCGGATTCTTCATGCGACCCAAGTGTTAAGAAGCATCACCCAGATTATAACGAATCCTGCTCAAACACAGCGGCGAGCCGACCCACCCGAACAGCAGCGGATCGATCGGCCCGGCGGATTGGGGAGTTCGTCCAGTCCTAGCGGCGGTTGGTGGTCATGTCAGGGATCTTCAGATCGAAGACGCTGATGTTTTGCCGTGCAGCCGGCTTGGGATTGAGCATGCGGGCCATGTTGAGGAAGTTTTCTGGATCCCCGGGTTTGGGAGGACGGGTGAGACGATAGGTGCGCACCACTTCCCGCGTCGAGCGCTTCACGCCGGAGACATCGCGCCAACGAGCTCCATAGCGGGGGGTTACCAGGTTGGCGGGCTTTTCCGACAGGCGACGGCGTTGGTAAGGCACCACATCGTCCCCAAAGGCGGCATTGTACTCTTCGCTATCCACCACAGCGTCGATGAAGCCATCTAGCCCCTTGGTGGCAACGATGATGGAGTACTTGATGCGCTCCTGTTGGCTGTAGGTGGGCCGACCCAAAAAGCGCTGGAAGGTGACCTCGATGAAGCGGTAGTTGTCGTTGGGAACCATGACCAGATCCCGGTACACCTCCGACTTGCCCAGGCCGCGCACAAACTCTTTGACCGAGATTGCCCCGTTGCGCAACTGGGATTCCAGAGCTTTTTGCCGATAGCTCTCCAGCATCAGATGCTCGCTGAAGATCTGGCGATAGGCGGCGCGAATGATGTTGTCAATTCCTGTCGGGTCGTCAGGACGGTAGACCGGCGGGGTTTCGTCGCTGGCTACAAAGTAGCGAGGCACCCGTTCATTTTGGGTGGTGGGGCGATCGGCAAGCAACGGAAGAGACATAGGTGGTGCTCCTGAAAAAACGAGAAAAACCGAGAAAGACACACTAGAGCAGGGAAGCTAAGGCTCAGCAGCCAATTCCTGCCAGCTCATCTGGGCGCGGAGAGGGATCAGAGGATCGGCATCTTCCAGGGCCATCTGGAGCGCAGCCTCGACTGAGGGGCGCAGAGATTGTTCACCCTGGCGAGCCAAGTCCGTCAGGGATCCAACGGCGGCGTAGCGGACTCCCCAATCGGCATCGGCAAGACATTGCCGCAACAGTTGCAAGGCTCGCTCTTGATCGAGCAAGGGCCGCTTGGCCGCCACTCGTCCTAGCCCACGGGTCGCCGCCCGTCGCACACTGGGGGCAAAGTCCGCTACAATGGCTTCCGCCAAAAAGGGGTAGGCATCCCCATGGCCAATACGGGCCAGAGCCCGCACCGAATAGGCCCGCGCCCCATAGTCAAAACCGTCAATATGGCTCAGCAAGGGCTGCACCGCGGCTTCCCCAAAGCGCAGCACCTCCTCCAGAGCAGCCTCCCCAACTGCAGGGCGATTAAACCCAAAGGCGCGAATTAAGATGGGGATCCCTTCCACTTGGCCCAGAGCCCCCAGCGCCCTCACCACCCGCAGCAAGTCCTCAGGCGACGTGGCCTGCTCCAACTCTGCCGCCAGTTGAGCCACAGCAGTGGGAAGCGCTTGAGCAGCCGAGGTGGAGGACATAAGCAACGAGTAGTCAAAGGTACAGTTGAAGCATCTGAAATGATCTAAATCAAAGGCACTGAGCGCCCCAAAATCCTAAAAGAGCCTCTCCAGTTGCGGAAGGATCGCTGCCGCCACCTGAGCCGGCGGTACCCGCCCCAACTGAAGCGCCACATCGAACAGCCGCTTCAGAGCATTGATGCGCAGGTTGAGCGCTACGTCGGCTGTTGCCAACAGCGGTGCCCCCGCCACCCATCCCGATTCGGCCAGGTCGAACAAAGCGGCCTGTCGCAAGCTGGAGTTGGAGTGGGCCAGGAGCGCCACTAGGATTTGGGTCAGCTCCTCGGCTTGCGTAAAGCGGTAGAGCACCCAAGCCGCTGCCGAACGCACCCGTTCGGAGGGATGGCTCAAAAAGGGTCGGATTGCTGCCTCAGCCTCGGTGGCCTGAAGCTGGCCCAGTGCCTCGATAAGGGCTTCCCAGGGCTGATCCTGTTCGCGAGACTGCAACAGTGCCAGCAAGGGATCCACTGCTCGCTTGTCCCCCAATTGAGCCAAGGCATAGGCAGCCTCTTCCCGCACGTGGAAGTCAGTACAGGTGAGGGCCTCGATCAAACCGGGCACGGCCCGCAAGTCCCCGATTTGCCCCAGGGCCTTGGCAGCATTGCGGCGCAGAGGATAGCCCCCCAAGGCGGTGCGATCCCGTTCATCCTGCAACGCCAAAAGCAGTGGCTCTACCCCACGTGGATCCCGAACTGTGCCCAAGTACCAGGCGGCATAGTAGCGATCTTGCAAGTCATCCCCTTGCAGCCGGGCTATCGCCTGCTCCCAGCTAAGCTGCTGTGGCAGCACCGCCGTGTTGGATGCCATACGAACCGTTGCAGAGCTGTTCATGACACCTGGGCAACCTTGCCGGTAACTTCAGTTAGCCGTCGAGCATCCCTTACTCAGCAGCACCGTTGTCCTGAGCAGGAGAGGCATTGGCTCCCGACAAGGCAGTGACCTGCACGATTTTGCCACCCATCCGCAGAATGCGCTGCATCTCGGCAGACAACCGACTGTAGGGGACGGTGGCGCTCAGGGTGCTGCGGCGAACTTTGGCAGAGGTGGCCAGAGCATCGGGAGGGTTGAGCAGGCCGGTGTACTCAACTCGGTAAACCCGGCTGCCGGCTTCTGTCAGAGCTTCAGGGCTGGTGGTGCTTTGACCGAACATCGCTTTCCCCAATTATTATCAGATTTCGTTTAGAGGACTGTCAGGGGCAACCAAGCGCCGGACAAGCTGTACCGGCTACTTTTGCGGGCCAGCCGCGTTGCCACCAGGCAATGTCTAGAACCCAGAGGTTAACTCCCCCAGACTAGAGAGCAGGCGACTAACCCAACTGGCTCAAAGGGAGCCGAGGCGCTAAGCCAACCTAGAAACAGGTGGAATAGACCTCTCTGGAGCCGCCGCCTGCTCTGGAGAGATACACACTTGGAAGACGAAGAAAGAGATCGTCCCCTCCCAACAAGCGGGGATCTTTGCCCTGGGATCCCTTAGCTGAGGGCGTTGATGGCGTAATCGAAGTAGATGGCAGCTTCGTTGGCCGCTTGGCCGCTCAGCATGCCCAGAGCGCGGCTCTTCATGTACTGCAGAGCCACGATGTACCAGCTCGGAGAGAGGTTAAAGGAGCGGTTCACTTCCCGCAGCCCGGCTACCAAGTATTCATCGAGGGGGCCGGTGCCACCCGCAACCAGGGAATAGGTGATGAAGCGGAGGTAGTAGCCGATGTCGCGGGCACACTTGGCCTGAAACACATCGCCGTGGCCCATTTCACCCGGCTGGGTCAAGTAAGGGAACCTCTTGAACACTTCCTGCACCGCTTCCCGCACCAGGGTTTGCTGATTGTTGGTTAGGACACGGGCCGCTTCCAGAGAAGCAGCAGCACGCTGGTAACGACCATTCACGGCCTGCAGCTCGCTGGCATTCAGAAAACGCCCTTGATTGTCAGCGGCAGCAATCGCTTCAGTGATGACGGTTTTCACCTTGCAACTCCTAAATTCATCAATTGTGTTGTTAACGAACATTCTGTAGGAAAGGCGGACTGGATCTCCACCTGCCTATCAGAAATGAAGGGATCTAACCGATCTAAAAAGGGACGACTAAGCCAGCTTCGACCCAAAGCTCAAACGATGGCGGCAGCAGCCTTATCGAAGTAGCTGGCCACTTCGCTTTGCAGCGCCGAGCAGTCCCCAGGAGTGATGCCCTTCGGATCCATGATCTTGGCCAGCGCTTCCTTCTTCATAGCAGCAATGGCATTGGCCACAGAAGTGGTGGGCACCCCCAGAGCAATGTAGGTTTCCCGCAGGCCGTTCAGGCAGCGATCTTCCAGCACAGAGCTATCCCCGGCCAAAGTGGCATAGGTGATGTAGCGCAGGATGATCTCCATGTCCCGTAGGCAGGCGGCCATGCGACGGTTGGTGTAGGCATTGCCACCGGGAGCGATCAGATCCGGCTCTTGAGCAAACAAAGACCGAGCTGCGTTGGTTACGATTTGGGCGGCGTTGCTGGTCATGCGGTTGACGGCATCCAGGCGCTTGTTGCCCTCTGCCACCAAAGCCGCCAGACGGTCAAAGTCTTGGTCACTTAAAAAGGCACCGCGTGCATCTGCCTGAGCGATCACCCGGGTAAAGGCGTCTTGCATGATGGATCTCCTTCTGGTCTTTCCAAAAAGCGATGAGCGACTGGCTGAACCTCCCAAAAGCCAAATCCCAAGCTTTTTTGCGGGATCCTCTTTGACCTCCAAAAACTGGGGATTCCGTGGCAGCAGGCTGCTCAAAACTACCCCCACCGAACCCCCCAATTTTTAGATAGGTCAAGAACCTCTGCGACTTTCAGACAGCCGAGCATCCAGCCTAATTTTATATCGCGGGAGGGATGAGTGTTTTGTGAAGATTTACAAACCCATCGATACCAAAATGTCTGCTTAGCCTGGGATCCCCCGACTGTGGGGCGCAGCAGGGGGGAAATGGGTCTACAGGCTGGCTTACGGAATGTAAACATTTGTTTTGAGATGGAAGCAACCTGAGTTGGCGCCCTCCTGAACAGAACTGACGTTCTCCCCACGGCTAAAGCCGGGGGATTTTTCCGCCGCTCCACGCTCCTCGCGCTTCGGTCAGCGCTCTGGAGGGGTCACCTCTTGCAGGGCCGCTTTGAGGGCTCGACAAAAGTGAGCTATTTGTTGCAGTCCTTCTTCAGGCGTGGGGGCTTTGGCCAGCCGTTGCACAAATGCGCTGCCCACAATCGCCGCATCTGCTCCCCAGAGAGCGATCTGGCGGGCCTGGTCGGGAGTGGAGATGCCGAAGCCCACCCCAATCGGCAGGGGGGTTTGTTGGCGCAGTTGCTGCAGCAAAGCCGGGATCCGCTTTTCCAGGGTGGCCCGTTCGCCGGTAACGCCGGTGGTGCTGACCAAGTAGACAAAGCCACTGGACTGCTGGGCAATGCGGCGCATGCGCTCCGGGGGGCTGGTGGGGGCCACCAGCAGGATGAGGTCGATCTCTTCGGCCTGGGCTGCTTGTCGCAGGGATCCCGCCTCTTCCAGAGGCAAATCGGGGACGACCAAACCGGCACAGCCGGCCTGCCGCAGTTGATGCAGAAAGTTGGGGATGCCGAGCTGGTGGATGGGGTTGTAGTAGGTGAACAGGATCAGGGGGGCCTGCAGAGAGAGGCGGCGCAAGCCTTGTAGAATGGCGCCCAAAGTGACTCCCCGGCTGAGGGCGCGGGTGGCTGCTGCTTGGATCACCGGCCCATCCGCCAAGGGATCCGAGTAGGGTACCCCCAGCTCGATGAGATCGGCGCCACTCTGATCCAGAACCTGCAAAGCCTCAAAGGTGGTTTCCAAGTTGGGATCCCCAGCGGTGAGGTAGGGGATGAGGGCTTTTTCACCACGGCTGCGCAGCGCCTGAAAGCAGGCTGTGATCCGAGTGGGCATGGGATCCATCCGATCTGGGGAGATCGAGAGAGTTGAGAGCATCCCCCACTGTAGCGTCTGCCGGGATCCCTAGGGGAGAGGCACAAAATCGTAGCCGGTACCGGAGCGGTTGCCGGGCTCAACCCGCACCAGCACGTTGGGAGCGTTGCGGTCGCCGGAGGGCAAGAAGCGCACTTCTCCGGAAGCGCCGTCCGGCAAGCGGAAGTTCGGGTCGCCCAGGGCGGCGAGAACAGCGCTGCGGCTGGGGGATCCCTGCTGGATGGCTCGCAAAAAAGCCCGGGTGGCGTCGTAGGCCAGAGCGGTGCGCCAGCTCACCTGCCCTCCCCAGAGCTGGGCTGCCTTCTGGGCAAACTCGCGGTTGCGCGGCACCTGGGGATGCCAGGGTACCGCCACCACCAAGCCCTCTACCGCTGCTCCCCCTTCTTGCAATGTGGTGAGGCTGAAGAGCACATCGCCGCCCAGAAGAGCAAGGGGCTTACCAGCTACAGCGTTCTCGCGGGCTACGGCCAGCGCTTTTTCGGCTACGGAAGCCGTGGGAGCTAAAAAAGCTACCTGGGCTCCTTGGCCGACGGCCCTTTGCAGGCTGGCCTGGGGGTTGAAGTCCGACGCCGATAAGTCGAACTCCGCCAGCACGATGCCCCCTTCGCTGGTCAGGGTGGAGGCAAAGGCGTCCCGCAGGCTGGTACTGTAAGCGCTGTTGGGGTTGTAGAAGATGGCCACCCTTTGCAGCCGCAACGTGCTGAGAGCATAACGGGCCAGTTGTGTGCCGGCCACTTGATCGGAGGGCACGGTGCGAAAAATGGCATCCCCCAGCATGCTGATGCGAGTGCTGGTGGAGGTGGAGGAGATCATCGCCAAGCCGGCAGGCTGATAAACCTCGGCTGCAGCCAGGGTGGCATCGCTGGTGTTATGGCCAATCACCCCCAAGATCTCAGGCTGCGCCACCAGGGCTTTGGCCACCGCTGCTGCTCGCTCAGGGTTATCGCCATCGTCGGCAATCACTACCCGCAGCAGCCGTCCTCCGATTCCCCCCTGTTGGAAAAGCTCCTCCTGAGCTTGCGCCACCCCGCGCAGGGTCTCTTTGGCGCGGTTGGGGTTGCTGGAGATGGGCACCACCACCGCCAGGCTCAAGGGACTGCCCTGCTGCTGGGCACGGGCATTGTTCAAGAAAATGCGAGCTTCCGGGTCGTTGCGGTTGCTTTGCAGCCCCATCTCCAACACCGGGATGGCCGCGCTGAGGTTACCTTGGCGCAACAGCTCTGCAGCGGCAACGGCAGCGGGACTGCTATCGGCAAACAAGGTGCGCTCGCCGCTGGTCAGGAGCAGATCTTGTGCTCCACCCCCCAACCCTGGCAGCGATACTAGCGGTAGAGAAATGCCTTCCGGCCAGCGAACATAGCCCGCCCGCCAAGCACGATGACCGCCCCAGAGGAGCAATAGACCCAGGACGATGTAGACAATGGGTGGCGGAGACTTGACAACCATGATTCAGGGAAGAAAACGCCGACCTTCGGCCAGCAAAGACACTGCTCGTGCCCTCAGGGATCCTCAAAAACCCGTCTTTTCAAGGATTTTCAGAGGCTTCTCGAAGAATAACTTAAGGGTGGGGACGGTAGGAAGGGCTGTTGCGGTATTGACGCTCTAGCTGCTCCACAATGGAAACAGGAACAGATGGGGTTTCTGGGGGCTCTTCTGGTGGGGTGCCGGCCTGCGGTCTGGTCTCCGCGTTGAACTGCCGAGATGTTGCCCAAACCACTGCTGCAATCAGCAAAAGGACGATAGCGGCACCGTAAAGAAAGGCGACGATGGCCATCGGGTCAATGGTTTAGCTTTCCCCTTCCATGATAAAGGCTGTCGAGAATCACCCACTTCGGGATCCCTTGGAGCAAGCGCTGTGGGACTGGCATCGGGGACAGGCCAAGGGATCCCTTCTCTTACATGCCTACAGCCTGGAGGGGATCCCGCTGGCGGAAGAGCCCCAGGTGGTCTCCCCAGAGGTGTTCTTCACCCAAGAGTTGCCGGAGGTGGAAGCCTTGGCCTTGGAACTCTGCCGCGGTCGGGTGCTAGACATCGGCGCCGGTACGGGCCGCCACAGCCTGCTGCTGCAGGAAGAAGGATTTGCCGTGGCCGCTTTGGATCGCTCCCCTGTGGCTTTGCAGATTATGGCAGAGCGGGGGGTGCGTTGCCGCATTGCCGCCGATCTTTTCCACTGGCCGGGGCCGGAGGATCCCTTCGATACGCTGCTGTTGCTGATGAATGGCGTCGGCTTGGTGGGATCCCCGTCGGGGTTAGAGCATTTTTTGCGCTTGGCCCGGCACTGGATCCAGCCCACGGGGCAGTTGCTCTTAGATTCCACCGATCTGAGCGATGCCGGCAACCCTGCGGATCTGGAGGATCTGCCGGCAGAAAGAGAATCAGAAAACTGGGAAAGCCCCTCTGGCAAGCTGACCGAGCCTGCCCACCTCGAAGCAGGTGGCTCAGAAGATTGGCAGGAAGGGAGCGAGGCAAAAGCCAAGGTAGTGAACTTTGTAGCCGAGTACAACGGCCAGCGGGGGGATCCCTTTCCCTGGCTATTTGTAGATCCGGAAACCCTGCTGCAGTGTGCCCACGCCAACGGCTGGCAGGGGCAGATTGTCTATCAAGAGCCGGAGGGGGCTTTTCTGGCACGCCTCACCCCCTTCTGAAGGACTCGCTAGTGGGAAAGGATCTGGGATAAAAACAGGCGGGAGCGCTCTTCTTTCGGATTGCTGAAAAACTCTTGGGGGGTGTTTTCCTCCACGATCTTGCCGCGGTCGAAGAAGATAATCCGATCCGCCACCTCGCGGGCAAAGCCCATCTCGTGGGTTACACACACCATGGTCATCCCCGAGCGGGCCAACTCCCGCATCACGTCCAGCACCTCCTTGATCATCTCTGGATCCAAGGCCGAGGTGGGCTCATCGAAGAGCATCACCGCCGGATTCATGGCCAAGGCGCGGGCAATCGCCACCCGCTGCTGCTGCCCCCCCGAAAGTTGCCCCGGGTATTTTTCTGCTTGCTCGGCGATCCCCACGCGGCTTAGCAGTTCCATAGCCCGCTCTATCGCCTCACTTTTTTTCATCTTTTTCACGTGGATTGGGCCAAGGGTTACATTTTGCAAAACCGTGAGATGGGGAAACAGGTTGAACTGTTGAAAAACCATGCCCACCTCGCGGCGAATGGCATCGATGTTGCGCAGGTCGCTGGTTAGCTCAATGCCATCTACCACAATGCGCCCTCTCTGGTGTTCTTCTAAGCGGTTCAACGTGCGAATAAACGTTGACTTGCCCGAACCTGAAGGCCCACAGACCACCACCACCTCTCCGCGGCGGATGCGGGTGGTAATGCCCTTGAGGACGTGGAAATCGCCGTACCATTTGTGAACATCTTCGCATTGGATAATGTCAGCGCTGGCTGCACTTTGCGGAGAGAGTGAAGACCTTATGTGCGGGGATCCTTGCATGGGTGGGTGACTCCCTAAGTTTCACCAAAGCAGGCATGGGTACCATGGCAGAACTGGCCGAGCCACAACCGTAGCCTCTGCAACATTTCCATACGCCCTGACATGTAAGGCTTTGAGAAAATCGTAGGCGCCTATGGCAAACCATTCTATGGGGTGTGGGGTGTGGCAGGAGTGTAACCCAATGGCACGGTATCTCGGTTGAAGTGCCGTGTATGAACGACTGTTGACGACGAAGATCTTGAGGATTGACATGGGGTAATTTTATGAACTGGATAAAGCATTTGAACGGATTGGCTCCCTTGGCCGGGGCACTGGCGTTGTCTATGGGCCTGCAGTCCCTTCCCGCTTGGGCGCAGCTGGGGCCGCTCACCGACCGCATCAAGGCTCGGGGCGAGTTGATCTGTGGGGTAAACAACCAACTGCCCGGATTCGGCAACCTGGATGACCAAGGCAAGTATGTGGGTTTTGATATCGACATCTGCCGGGCGGTAGCTGCCGCTCTCTTTGGAGATCCGGACAAGGTTCGATACGTCTACCTGACGGCGGCCAATCGCCAGTCTGCGATTCAGTCGGGCGAGGTCGATATGATTAGCCGCAACACCACCTGGACCCTCACCCGGGATCGCGAGTGGGCGGTGACCTTCGGCCCCACCACCTACTACGACGGCCAAGGATTTATGGTGCGGAAGTCGCTGGGGGTGGAAAAGCTGGAAGACCTGAACGGGGCCACCATCTGTGTGATTGCCGGCACCACCACCGAGCTGAACTTGGCGGATACCTTCCGCGCCCGTGGCATTGCCTTTACGCCAGTAACCTTCGACGGCGATGATTCCTCTTTCAACGCCTACGAAGAGGGCCGTTGCGATGCCATCACCAGCGACCAAAGCGCCCTCATCTCCCGCCGGGCCAGCTTGGCTTCTCCCGACGACCACGTGATCTTGCCGGAGGTGATCTCCAAAGAGCCCTTGGGGCCGCTGGTTCCCCACGGAGATGAGAGTTTCTCCGACATTATGAACTGGACGGTCTACGCCCTCTTCTATGCAGAAGAAAAGGGGATCACCAGCGCCAATGTGGACGAGTTCCTCAAGTCCGAGGATCCGGACATTCGCCGCTTCTTGGGCCAGGAAGGCAACCTGGGAGAGCTGCTGGGCCTGAAGCCGGATTGGGTGGTCAATGTCATCAAGGCGGTGGGCAACTACGGCGAGATCTTCGACCGCCACCTGACCCCCTTGGGCGTGCCGCGGGGCTTGAACCAGCCCTACACCAAAGGTGGGATCCAGTACGCGCCGCCTTTCCGCTGATCGGCTGATTCGGAATCCGGGCCTAGGGATCCCGGTTGGTCAGTACCGGCCAGGGATCCCCTATTCTCTGCTGTGCTCTGAATTTTTGCTTGCCCCGCATGACTTCTCTGTCCGACCAGCCCCACCTTCGCCCCCCCTGGTGGCGGGATGAGCGTATCCTGAAGCTCTTGCTGCAGGTGGCCTTTGTCGTGGCCGTGCTGCTGGTGTGCGGGATCCTTGCTCAGAACCTCCTCGCCAGCCTGCGCCGCCTGGGCATCAGTTTGGGCTTTCGCTTTCTGGGCAACTCCGCCAACTTCGGCATCACCGAAGGGCTTATCCCCTACGACCCTTCCGAGAGCTACCTGAAGGCTCTGGCGGTGGGAGCGGTGAACACCCTCTGGCTGTCGGCAGTCAGCATTGTGTTGGCGACGGCGATGGGCTTTGTCCTGGGGATGGCTCGCCTCTCCAGCAACTGGCTGGCCCGCCAGCTGGCCACCGTTGTTACCGAGATCTTTCGCAATGTCCCGGTGCTGCTGATCGTGATCTTCTGGTACCAGGGGGTGATCCTCACCCTGCCGGGGGTGCGCAACAGTCTCTCCATCGGCGGGCTTGTCTTTATCAACCAGCGGGGAGTGAAGCTGCCCGGGTTGGATCCCAGCGGCTGGCTGGTTCCCGCGCTGGCCATTGTAATCGCGGCTGGGTGGGGGATCCGCAAGCTGCTCCTGGCCCGTCGCCCCGAGCTGGGATCCCTGCAGCGGAACCTGTGGGTGGCTGCGGGGGTGGCGCTGCTGGCGGTGGCCTGCTGGGTGCTCTTCCCAGAGCCGCCGGTGCGGCTGGATGTCCCGGTACTGGAGCGCTTTAACTTCCGGGGTGGGATCCAGCTTTCGGCGGAGTTTACCGCCATGATGCTGGGCTTGGTGACCTACACCGGCTGCTACATTGCCGAAGTGGTGCGGGGATCCTTTTTGGCGGTGCCGCGGGGGCAGTGGGAGGCAGCCCGGGCCGTCGGCCTGTCGGAGCTGCAAACCTTTCGCTTGGTGATTGTGCCCCAGGCCCTGCGGATCATGATCCCCTCGTTGAACACTCAGTATCTCACCCTGATCAAAAACTCCAGCTTGGCCATTGCCGTTGGCTTTTCCGATCTGTTCAACATCAGCAGCACCATCATCAATCAGTCGGGACGCTCGGTGGAGATGTTCGCCATCCTCATGGCCACCTATCTGACCTTCAACCTGGTGGTTTCCTACGGCATGAACTGGCTCAATGCCCGCGTCAAATTGGTGGAGCGCTAACCCATGCCCAGCAGTCTCTCCTCCCCCCTTGTAGAAGAAAAGGTACTCCCCCCCAGGGAGAAACAAAGTCCTCTGGCCTGGGTGCGCCGCAACCTGTTCGACTCCTGGCTGAGCACCTTGCTCACCTTGGTCTCTGCCTTGGTGTTGGCCTGGGCAATTTCCCTGTTCTGGAACTGGGCGTTCACCCAAGCCCGCTGGGAAGTGATCCCGGCCAACCTGAAAATCTTTGCCAGCGGCACCTACCCCAGCAGCCAACTGTGGCGGGTGTGGGCGGTGTTGGGAATTGTGCTGGCCACCTTGGGGGTAGCGGGGGGGGCTTGGGGCGGTGTGCTGCTGCACTACCTCATTCTCTTGGGAGCTGCTATGGGCTTGGCCGCGTTCCTGCCTTTGGGAACCCAGTTGCAGGGGTGGCTGGCGGTTTGCTCTGGCGTCACTTTTGCCGCTATTGCCCTCAGTCGGGGACGGGAATCCTGGCGGCTGGCTTCCATCTGGGTTTGGGCCCTGATCTTGCCCCTCTGTCTGCAGCTGCTGCTGGGCGACCTGGGCCCCAATTGGCCGGCAGTGCGAACCGAGCAACTGTCTGGACTGCTGCTGACCTTGATCTTGGCGGCAGCCGCCATGATCATCGGCTTCCCCATTGGGGTGTTGCTGGCGTTGGGCCGGGCCAATCGGGCGTTGCCGGTAATCCGGATCTTCTGCACGCTGGTGATCGAGCTGGTGCGGGGGGTGCCCCTGACCACCATTCTGTTTGCCGCCTGGCTGTTGGTGCCCTTCTTTCTGGGGGGGATCAGCGTCAACCTGATCATCAGGGCGGAGGTGGCCTTCATCTTGTTTACAGCCGTGTACGTGGCCGAGGACGTGCGGGGCGGCCTGCAGTCAATCCCGCTGGGCCAGCTGGAGGCGGCACGGGCGCTGGGCTTGAACCCCTTTCAAGTGACCGCTTTGGTGATTTTGCCCCAGGCGTTGCGGGCAGCTGTTCCGGCGCTGGTGAACGAGTTCCTCACCCTCTTCAAAGACACGTCACTGGTGTTCATTGTCGGCCTCATCGACCTGCTGCAGGCGGGGCGGGTGGTGTTCACTAACCCCAACTGGCTGGGCACCCAGCGGGAAGTGCTGTTTTTTATCGGCCTGATCTACTTTATCTGCTGCTTTGCCATGGCTTACGCCGCCCAGCAGGTGGAAAAGGCGCTGGGCTTGGGCAAGCGCTAAAAACTGCAACCGCTCCCCTTCCCAGTTTCATCTGCTCAGGCCCCGGGATCCCCTTAACAGGCCAGGGCTACATCCCCCTATAGCGGCTCGACAAGTGCTTTTCCCTGGAGAGGGGGCAGCGCTAAGATAGCGGGGAACGTCTCGTTACACCTTGGCCCATGACCCTTGCCTCTGAGACCGAATCCCCGGAGCAAGCCGCGGCGGCCCCTGAGTCTGGTCGGGTGCGGGATCCGGAGTTTCCCTACGAGGTCGAGATGACCTTGATGGAGCACTTGGAAGAGCTGCGCAGCCGCCTGTTGGCCAGCGTGATCGCGGTGGTGATCTGCATCATCGCTTGCTTTGCCGTGGTGAACCGCATTGTCGCCCTGCTGGAGGTGCCCGCTCGGGGGGTTACCTTTTTGCAACTGGCGCCGGGGGAGTATTTTTTCGTTTCTGTGAAGGTGGCGGCCTACTCGGGGCTATTGCTGGCCACACCCTTTTTGCTCTACCAAATTGCCCGCTTCGTCTTGCCGGGGCTGAGCGTGAAGGAGCGCAAGCTGCTGGGGCCGGTGGTGCTGGGATCCAGCCTTCTCTTTGTGGCCGGCTTGGTCTTTGCCTACTATCTCCTCATTCCGGCGGCGCTTAACTTTTTCATCCGCTACGGCGAAGGGGTGGTGGATCAGGCTTGGTCCATCGACCGCTACTTTGAGTTTGTGCTGCTGCTGCTGTTCAGCACCGGCCTGGCCTTTCAGGTGCCGATTTTGCAGGCGCTGCTGGGGGCGCTGGGGCTGGTGACTGCCGAGCAGATGTTCAAGGGCTGGCGCTATGTGGTTCTGGGCGCGGTGGTGGCGGGGGCCATTCTCACCCCCTCGACGGATCCCCTCACCCAGAGCCTTTTGGCCGGGGCTGTGACGTTTCTATATTTGTTTGGCATTCTGCTGGTGAAGCTCCTTGGCAAATGAGCCGAAGCTGCATGCGCTGATCTTGGCGGCTGGGTTTTCCACGCGGATGGGAGAGCCGAAAGCCTTTCTGCCCTGGAAAGACGGGCAAACCCTGCTCTCTTACCAGATTTTTCAGTGGCGACAGGCGGGGTTTCAACCCTGGGTGGTGCTGGGATCCCAGCATTTGGCGGCAGCCCAACCCCACTTGGCAGGGGCAGAGGTGCTGGTCAATCCGGCTCCTGAGCTGGGCAAGACCCACTCCATTCGGGTAGGGGTGGAAGGGATCCCTGCCGATTTTCAGGTGCTGGCCATTTCGGCGGTGGATCAGCCCCGCCCGGCGTGGATCTACCACAGCTTGCTGGAGTACCATCTGCGCCACCGCGCTTGGGCTACTGTGCCGGTGCATCGAGGGCGACGGGGGCACCCTACCCTGATCGACAGGCGCTTGCGGGAAAAGCTGTTGGATCTCCGAGAAGAAACCCTGGGCCTGCGCCGGTTGTTGCAGGATCTGGGCAGGCGGGTACAGGAGGTGGAGCTCTACACTCCTGAGATCTTCCTGGACTGCAATACCCCTGCCGATGTGGAGGCCGCTGCTGCCGGTTGCGACAGCGTTGCCCAGGAGTGAGGGGATCCCCTTCAGCATTTGTCCTGCGACCGGTCGCCTCAGCGGTACCGAGCACTTCGGCGTTGCCCAGCAAGATGTTCTTCCCATTGCTCGTATGAGAAAGGGCCTTTATCCTGCCAGCACCTACGATCCTGCCTGCCCGGTCGGCAGCTACTGGGACAGCACGATAGCAGATCCCGGTTGGCGGCATCCGGCACCTTTGCAAGCGCAGGTGGGCGCGGAGGTGGTCATTGTGGGGGGAGGATTGACGGGGCTATCGACGGCCTTGCACCTGGCCCGCGACCACGGCATCCATGCTTGTCTGCTGGAGGCGGGATCCCTGGGTTGGGGGGCCTCGGGACGCAACGGTGGCTTTTGCGGGGTGGGGTCGAGCCACCTTACCCACACCCAGATGGTGCGGCGGGTGGGCCTGGCAGAGACAGAGCGCTACTACCGGGATCAATGGCAGGCAGTGGAAACCGTTCAGGAGCTGGCGGCCAGCGAGGGCTTCTCCCTAGAGGCCCAGGGACAGGGCTGCTACGCAGTGGCCCATCGTCCCCAGGCGTGGTCGGAATTGGAGGCCGAGTACCAGATCTGTACTCAGGTGGCGGGCTACCCGGCCCAGCTTCTCAACTCCAAAGAGCTGCGGGAACGCGGCTTCGACAGCCAAGAGAACCACGGTGCTTTGCACATCGGGGTGGGGTTTGGCCTCAACCCCCTCAAGCTCACCCAAGGGCTGGCCCAAGCAGCCCACCGGTGGGGGGCAAAACTGTACAGCGGCAGTCCGGTCATGGCCTGGGAAAAGGTGGGATCCCAACACATCTGTCACACGCCGGGAGGAACGGTGCGCGCTCGGCACTTGGTCATTGCCACCAATGGCTACACCCCAGAGGCCCTGTATCCCCAACTGGCGGGATCCCTGTTGCCGGCACTGTCCAACATCCTGGTCACCCGACCTCTAACGCCTCAGGAGCAGAAAGCGCAGGGGTGGTGGGATCCGACGCCGCTCTACGACATGCGGCGGCTGCTGTTCTATTACCGTCTGCTGCCGGATGGGCGTCTGCTGTTTGGGGGACGGGGTGGCACCCGCGATACCCCGACGGAGCGACAGCAGTTGCGCACTTGGATGACCCGACAGCTCTATCGTCTTTTCCCTGCTTGGGAAGGGGTGGAGATCGAGTACGCCTGGAATGGACTGGTCTGCCTTTCTCGGCAGTTTCACCCCCATATTGGCCCTTCGCCGGCGGATCCCAGCCTGTGGTACGGCTTGGCCTATCACGGCAGCGGTGTGGCCACAGCAGTGTGGGCGGGCAAAATGCTGGCCCAGGAGATCGCCGGGATCCCTTCTCAGATGAGCGCTCTGTTTCGCCAGCCGCCCCGCTCTTTCCCTTTGCCCTGGCTACGGCTTCACTACCTGCGGCTGGGGTATCTCTGGTGGCAGTTGACGGATGGATAGCCTCTCCAAGTGTGCGGGGGATCCCTCTGTTCGGCAGAGAAGTCCTGCCCTAGTCTGGTTGTAGTTCGGGTGGAAACCATCGCTTGTCGTTGCTCCTGAGGTATCCAGTGCTGCTCACGTCTTGCCATCGGCCTGCTCCAGATCCGTCTCCTCTCGAAGCCCAATCGGCAGCCTGTCGCCGCCAACGGCTCTCGCAAGCGGGGCAGCGGCTAGGGTTTGCATTGCTGCTCAGCCTACCCACCATGTTTTGGCCTTGGCCCGGATTTGCCCAAATTGCCGGATCCCTTCTCAGCCCTTTGGTGGCGGCTTGGATCCGTTCTGAGGTGCGGAGGGTCGATAACCTGCAGGTACAGATTGCCGGCTCTGACGCCCAGATTTTGAATGGGCAGATCCCTCAGGCCCAGGTGTCGGGAGACAACCTCAGCTATCAAGGCTTTCAGGTCAGCCATCTGCGGCTGCGGGGCCAGGATATTCGCCTCAATGTGGGCGAAGCCATCCAGGGACGGAGCCCGCTGCGGCTATTGGCCCCTGTGCCGGTGCAGGTGAGTTTACGCCTCACCGAGGAAGACCTGAACCGCACCCTTCAGGCTCCCCTCATCCAAGCCCAACTGGCCCAGGCCCAGGTGCAGTTGCCCGTTGGGGGCCAAGTGGTGCCCTTTCTCATCCGCCAGCCTCAGGTCACGCTGGAACAGGGTCGGCTGCGCATCCAGGCTAACCTGACCACTCCCGAAGGGGTGGAAGCGCCGGTGACGGTGCTGACCGGCCTAGAAGCCCAAGGCCCCAACCGGTTGCGGCTGGTCAATCCCCTCTGGGTGAGCGAAGGCCAAGAGATCCCCATCCCCGGCCTGGCCGATTTCCCCATTCAGTTGGATCCCGGCGTGCGCATTGACCGCCTGGAGGTGCAGCCCGGCCAAATCCTCTACGAAGGGATCCTGACCATTTACCCAGAAGTCGCAACCGTGCCGCAGGGATAGTTCGCCTGGGCAGGACGGAGACCTTTCCCGTTCAGCAACGGGTGTGATCGGGATCAATCTCAAAGGGTGTGCCTCTGGGCGAGGATCCCTCTAGCAACCGGAGGGAAAGGGATCTTGCTGGCCGTTTGCGTTGGTGCCCCGTCGGGAACCGCACCGTCCACAAGACGAGAGCGGCATCGACTCCCTTCGGTAGCCGGGCAGGAGTGGTGTATTGAGGTGAAGCCATGATCCAGGGCTCCCAGAGGCAGCCATCCAACTGCAAACTCAAACCCTTAATCTGCTGGGCGCTGCCCCTGATCTTGTCGGTCGTTTTTTTGGGAGGCTGTGCTGGCGACCCAGTTTCCACGGTGCCTCTGGACGGCACGGCTGCCGGCACCCGCACGGCCACTCCTGAGGGCCGAACCTTCTCCGATATCTCGCCCGGTCGGGAGCCCCGTCTGAAACACCTTTGGGCCAGTTTTGTCATCAGCCCCCAGCAATTGCAATCTGCCCGCGAGGCTCCCGTTTCGCTCCATCCGCAGGCCATTCTCCCCTGCACCGACTGCGAAAGCCTGCCGGGATCCCCGCCCCCCACTGCTTCCCCCGCTCCAGGCACCTACCGATCTGACCAGCTCACCTTCTCCTTTCGGGTTGAGCCCAACGAGACGTCCACCCGCCTCAGGGGTAGCTTTCACCTGGATACCACCACGCCTCTGATCCACCCCGGCGCAGGGGTGCGCTTGGTAATCCAACGGGCTTTCTGGGGGGAAGACCCGCTGGAACCGCTGCCACCTCCCCAGGACTTTCACCCTCAGCAGATCATCCGAGGCCAGTTCCAGGAGCGCAGTTGGATCCTCCCTTTCTCCCTGCCGCATCCCCCTGCCGGTGAGGTCTTGCCGCCGCTGCGGCTGGAGGTTGTTCTCACCTCGCCAATCCCACCCGATTCCGCCCCCTTTCTGCGGGGTAGGCCGCTGCCGCCACCTCCGGGTCGGCTGTATCACGGGGTCGCTTGGCCGGGCATTCCCACTTGGGATCAACTCCTCGCCTATCGCCAGGCCATCGGTCAACCCCCCGCCTGGGCAGCCGTGGATCACCTCTGGGATCCCCGCCAGGACTTTCCACAGCAGTTGGCCAGTCGCCTGCGGGAAAGCGGCTCAGTCCCCTACCTGCGCCTGCGGCTGGATCCGGCCCAACTTTCCGCCTTGGCCAATGGGGATCACGATGAGACCTTGCGCTCTTGGGCCCGCGGGATCCAGCGCTTTGCCACCCCCATCATCCTGGCCGTCGTTGTTGGCGACGGGGATCCCGAACGCGCTCGCGGTAGCGGTGGGGAGCCCTTTGGTGGGACGGAGTCCTCGCTGCAACAACGGGCTTACCAACACCTGATGCAAACCCTGCGCTCTGTTCGCGTTAGCGGGACGGAGTCCCCGGCCAATTTGCTCTGGGTGGTGGAGCTGGACGGAGAAGATGCCAAGGCCGTGTCCACCTGGGCTCGGTTCCCTGAGATGGACTGGCTGAGCCTACAGGTAACGGGGGATCCCGCCGCTTTTGAACCGCTGTACCGCCGCCTTGAGGCCCTCAACCCGGAAGTGCCTGTGGTGATCCGCGGGCCAGCCCTGGGCTCGGAAGCCTCTCAACCGCTGCTGGAAGGTCTGGAGGCGCAGCGCTGGCCTCAGGTGATCGGCTGGAGCTGGACTTTAAGCCCGGACGGGATCCCTCCTGCAGCCGCACAAGATTGGCGGCAGCATCTGCAACAGGGGGATCCCCAGATATGGCTGGGGGAAATGCGGGTGCAGCCCCCGCCCAGCCCCCTTCCCTCGCCCAAGCCTTGAGAAAGGACGACCTGTCTGGAAAAACCTCCCGGAAAAGTCGATAATAAGCCAGCCGTTTTACCTTTCCTTCAGGAATTGTGGCCCTGATCCCCTCATCACCTCCCCTGTCCCGCTTCGCCCAGGCCATCCAGCGGGGGGAATTTCTGCTCACCGCCGAGATCACCCCCCCCAAGGGATCCGACACCAGCACCCTGCTGTCTTTGGCCCAGCAGCTCAAGGGGCGGGTGCATGCCATCAACATCACGGACTCCAACCGAGCCATGGCCCGCATGAGCCCGTTGGCAGCTTCGCTGCTGTTGCATCAGGCAGGCGTTGAACCGATCCTGCAGTTGGCCTGTCGGGATCGCAACCGCCTGGCCCTCCAGGGGGATCTGTTGGGGGCCTCAGCTCTCGGCCTGCGCAATGTGTTGGCCCTCACCGGGGATCCCATCCACATCGGCGATTGCCCCGATGCCCGCCCCGTATTCGATCTGGAGTCGGTGCGCTTGCTGCAGCTTATCCAACGGCTGAACAATGGCCTCGATTGCAACGGCAAACCTCTCCCGGATGGGGGCACGCATCTGTTGGCAGGGGCAGCAGTAGAACCCCAATCGGGCAGCTTTTCCGGCCTGGAGCGGCGCTTCCACCGCAAGCTGGAAAACGGAGCCCAATTTTTCCAAAGCCAGATGGTCACCGACTTCGAGCAGCTGGAGCGCTTCATGGATAAGTTGGGCCGTCCCGCCGGCAAGCCCATCCTGGCTGGCATCTTTTTGCTCAAGTCGGCCAAAAATGCCGAGTTTATCAACCGCAACCTGCCAGGAGTGCAGATCCCAGACGGGATTATCCAGCGGCTGGCCAACGCCGCCCACCCCCTCGAAGAAGGGATCCGCATTGCCGCCGAACAGGTGCGTCAGGCCCGCCAGATCTGCCATGGGGTGCATCTGATGGCCGTCAAAGCCGAGCACCTCATCCCCCGCATTCTGGATGAGGCCGGGATCCCTCCCCTGACCCACTAGCTCAAGACCTGCTCCAGCCCGTAGACCAAACCTTGAAGCTGCAGCACCTTGCGGATCCCCAGGATCACCCCCGGCATAAAAGCTATCCGATCGGTGGTGTCGTGTCTCAAGGTGAGGGTTTGCCCCATCCCACCAAAAATGACCTCCTGATGGGCGATCAACCCCGGCAGACGAACGCTGTGAATGGGAATGTTGGGGCCAGAGAGCCCTCCCCGCGCACCGGGGATCAGCTCTTTTTCTTCCACTGAGGACTCCGTCCCGCTGTCGCGAACGGGCGGGTTAAAGGTTTTGCCCAATTGTCCCAGCCGTTGTGCCGTCTGTAGAGCCGTGCCGCTGGGGGCATCCGCTTTGCGGTTGTGGTGCAGCTCGATGATCTCAACGTGGTCAAAATACTGCGCCGCCTGCAGGGCCATCTGCTGCAGCAAAATCATGCCGATGGCGAAATTGGGCGCGATCAAACAGCCCACACCGGACTTATCCGCCAGATCCCGCAGCCGCTCCACCTGCTCCGGCGTCAGGCCCGTCGTCCCCACCACCGGGCGTACGCCAAAGGCAATGGCCGAGCGAACATGTTCAAATGCCGACCGAGGATGGGTAAAATCCACCATCACGCCGCGGTTGCTCCGCTGCGACAACCTCAGCAACTGCCCCGGCAGGTCGTCGGTAATCTCCACCCCCAGGGATCCCAGGCCCAGCACCTCGCCAATATCCGAGCCCAGTTGAGAGCGGGCCACCGCCCCCACCAACCTCATGTCGGGCGTCTGGGCAACGGCCCGCACCACCTCTCGCCCCATTTTGCCCAAGGCCCCCACCACCAAAACCGGAATGGGGGATTGGGCCGCTCCTGGAGTTGCCAACCCCTGAGAGGGGTCTGCACCACTATCGCGATCGACTGGATCAACCGATGTTGTCACCCGCTGCTGCCCTCATCCAAGCTCTACGAAATGACTGCGAAAGCGGGGGATCCCTGCAGATCCATCACAGCTTCACCTCGATATCTACCCCTGCCGGCAGATCCAGCTTCATGAGAGCATCGATGGTTTTGGAAGAGGGGGAATAGATGTCGATAATGCGCCGGTGGGTGCGGGTTTCAAAATGTTCCCGCGAGTCCTTGTCGATGTGGGGGGAGCGCAGCACACAGTAGATGCGGCGCCGAGTAGGCAAAGGAATCGGGCCAACCGGCACGGCGTCGGTACGACGAGCCGTATCCACGATTTTGTCGCAGGAAGTATCCAGCAGCCGATGATCGTAAGCCTTCAGGCGGATACGAATTTTCTGTTGAGTCAAGGTAGGCATGGCCGGAGAGCAATCCAGAAAAAGGGGGACTCAAAAAAGCTGGCAGGGAAAGTGCTCCGCGCCACTATCGCAACTGAGTTGGTCTGGGGCCGTCGGCACTCAATCCCTGCCAGGAAAAAGCAGCTTACTTCAGGATCTTGGAGACAACACCCGCTCCGACGGTACGGCCACCCTCGCGGATAGCAAAGCGCATCCCCTGCTCAATGGCGATGGGCTGGATCAGCTCCACCGTCATCTTAACGCGGTCACCAGGCATCACCATCTCTGGCTGGGATCCGTCATCAGCCGTGAAGGAAGAGATGGTGCCGGTTACATCGGTGGTGCGCACATAGAACTGAGGACGATAGCCGGCAAAGAAGGGCGTGTGGCGACCTCCCTCCTCTTTCTTGAGGACATACACCTCAGACTCGAAGTTGGTGTGGGGAGTAATGGTCTTGGGCTTGGCCAGCACCATGCCGCGCTCCACTTCGTTCTTCTGAATGCCCCGCAACAGCACACCAACGTTGTCGCCGGCGATCCCCTCATCGAGGGTTTTTTGGAACATTTCCAGGCCAGTAACGGTGGTAGAGCGAGTTTCCCGCAGGCCCACCAATTCCACCGTTTCGCCCACTTTGATGCGGCCCCGCTCGATCCGGCCCGTGGCCACCGTGCCCCGACCGGTAATCGAGAAGACATCCTCCACAGCCATCAGGAAGGGCTTGTCCACATCCCGCTCCGGCGTGGGAATGTAGGAGTCCACCGCATCCATCAGCTCATAAATTTTGTCCACCCAAGGATCTTCGCCCCGCTGGGTTTTGGGGTTGGCGGTCATTCTTTCTAGGGCTTTCAGCGCCGATCCTCTGATGATGGGAACGTCGTCGCCGGGGAAGTCGTATTTGGAGAGAAGCTCCCGCACTTCCAGCTCCACCAACTCCAGCAGCTCTGGATCGTCCACCATGTCTGCCTTGTTCAGAAAGACCACCAAGCTGGGCACCCCTACCTGACGGGCCAACAGGATGTGCTCCCGTGTTTGGGGCATGGGACCATCAGCTGCAGACACCACCAAGATGGCCCCATCCATCTGAGCCGCGCCTGTGATCATGTTCTTCACGTAGTCGGCGTGGCCGGGACAATCCACGTGGGCGTAGTGACGGTTGGCAGTCTGATACTCGACGTGGGCGGTGTTGATGGTAATGCCGCGAGCTTTTTCCTCTGGCGCTGCGTCGATCTCATCGTACCTTTTGGCTGTGGCCTGACCCAAAGCAGCCAAGGTGGTGGTGATGGCAGCCGTCAGGGTGGTCTTGCCGTGGTCAACATGGCCGATGGTGCCAACGTTGACATGGGGTTTGGTGCGTTCAAACTTAGCGCGTGCCATGAATCATCACTTCCTTTTTGGTTTCAGTCAGCTACTCATTTCCTTTGTTTTTGGCAATGATGGCTTCGGCGATACTGCGAGGAACTTCCTCGTAGTGGCTGAACTCCATCGTGAAGGTGCCTCGACCCTGGGTCTTGGAGCGAATGTCGGTGGCATAGCCAAACATCTCCGCCAAGGGAACTTTGGCATTGACTTTGGTAATGCCGCCTTCTGTATTCATCCCCTCCATCTGGCCGCGGCGGGCGTTGATGTCCCCGATGACATCCCCCACAAAGGCTTCAGGGACTTCCACCTCGACCTTCATCATCGGCTCCAGCAGGGTAGGGCTTGCCCTGCGAGCAGCCTCCTTCAGAGCCATCGAACCGGCGATCTTGAAGGCCATTTCGCTGGAGTCCACCTCGTGGTAGGAGCCATCCACCAGGGTGGCGCGGATGTCAATCAGGGGATAGCCCGCCAGCACACCGGATTCGCAGGCTTCTCGGATCCCTTGCTCGGCTGGCCCAATGTATTCTTTGGGCACAACGCCACCCACAATCTTGGAAACGAACTCAAATCCTGTACCCGGCTCCGCCGGCTCTAGGTCGATCACCACATGGCCGTACTGGCCGCGGCCACCACTCTGGCGAACAAACTTGCCTTCCACGCGGCTAACCGGCTTGCGAATGGTTTCGCGGTAGGCCACCTGTGGGTTACCAACATTGGCTTCTACGTTGAACTCCCGCAGCATCCGATCCACCAAGATCTCCAGGTGCAGCTCGCCCATCCCAGAAATGATGGTTTGATTGGTCTCGGGATCCACAGACACGCGGAAGGTGGGATCCTCCTTGGCCAGGGCCTGCAGGGCCTTGGAGAGCTTATCGATATCGGCTTTGGTTTTGGGTTCTACCGCTACTGAGATCACCGGCTCTGGGATAAACAGAGACTCCAGGATCACCGGCGCATTTTCGTCGCAGAGGGTGTCTCCGGTGGTGGTGTCCTTGAGGCCCACCACAGCTCCCAGATCTCCTGCCCGCAGCTCATCCACGTCCAAGCGTTCATCGGCCTTCAGCACCACCAACCGCGAAATTCGCTCCTTCTTGTTCTTGGTGGAGTTGAGCACATAAGTACCTTTGGTCAACACCCCCGAGTAGACGCGAATGAAGGTGAGATCCCCGTACTTATCACTCATCAACTTGAAGGCCAGGGCGGAGAAGGGCTCATCGTCGCTGGCACGGCGGGACACTTCTGAGCCATCTGGCAGCACCCCCTTGATGGCCGGAATATCCACAGGCGAGGGCAGGTAATCCACCACCGCATCCAGCAGCATCTGGACTCCCTTGTTCTTGAAGGCAGAGCCACACAGCATGGGCACAATTTGGCCGCTGATCGTGCCTTTGCGCAGACCCGCCATCAAGTCGGCTTCGCTCAGATCTTCTTCGGCAAAGTACTTCTCCATCAGAGCTTCGTCCGTCTCGGCCACTGCTTCCACCAGCTTGGCCCGATACTCTGCCACGAGATCTTTCATCTCCTCAGGGATGGGGGCCGGACGAATGTCTTTGCCGATCTCATCCATATAAATGCGGGCTTGCATCCGCACCAAGTCAACAATGCCGCAAAACCCGTCTTCGGCACCGATGGGCAGTTGGATGGGCACAGCATTGGCCTTGAGGCGCTCCCGGATCTGGTTGTAAACCTTGAGGAAATTGGCCCCCATGCGATCCATTTTGTTGACGAAGGCAATGCGGGGCACATTGTAACGATTGGCTTGCCGCCAGACGGTCTCAGACTGAGGCTGCACGCCGCCCACCGAGTCAAAGACGGCGATCACCCCATCCAGCACCCGCATGGAGCGCTCAACTTCAATGGTGAAATCGACGTGCCCAGGAGTATCGATGATGTTGATGGTGTACTCCGGTGCGCCGGAGAGGGGCTGGGAAGGATTTGCGGGATCCCGCTTGGTCCAACGGGTGGTGATGGCCGCAGCGGTGATGGTGATGCCCCGCTCCCGCTCCTGGGCCATCCAATCGGTGACCGCAGTTCCGTCGTGAACTTCGCCAATTTTGTGCACCAGACCGGAGTAGAAGAGAATCCGCTCTGTGGTCGTGGTCTTGCCAGCATCGATGTGAGCCGCGATGCCGATGTTTCGGACTCGTTCTAGGGGAACTGTGCGTGCCACGTCAACCTCCCAATCCTCGTCGCCCTGCGACTTGGGCAAACTAAAAAATCCTTTACAATTCTAATCTTTTTTGCCGATTTTTCTCCACCTCGCTGGAACTCTGGGTGGGCAGAACAGGGATCCCAAAAGTCTCCACTGCTCCGCCAGGCTAATTCAGTAGCGGTAGTGGGCAAAGGCTTTGTTGGCCTCGGCCATGCGATGCACCTCTTCTCGCCGCCGAATGGCGCTGCCGGTTTCGTTGGCTGCATCGATCAGCTCATTGGCCAACTTGGCGGCCATGGTGCGACCTGGACGAGTGCGCGAAAAGGTCACCAACCAGCGCAGCGCTAGGGAAGTGCCCCGTTCTCCTCTCACCTCCACAGGCACCTGATAAGTGGCTCCGCCCACCCGGCGGGCTTTCACCTCCACCAGTGGGGTGGCGTTGCGAACAGCATTTTCCAGCAAGGGCAGTGGGTCTTGGCCAGTGCGCTCCCGCACAATGTCCAGAGCTTCATAGAGGATCCTGGCAGCCAGGGATGCCTTACCCCTCATCATCAACTTGCGGATCAGCATGGTAACCAGACGGCTCCCATACTTGGGATCCGGGGGCACATCACGACGAGGGGCACGGTTGCGGCGAGACATAGGAGCTGGGTTGCTTGTTCAGATGGGGATGGCAGAAAGAAAGATGACGAGTGGGATATGGAGGGTTGAGGGTGAGGGCAAAGCTATTTTTTCTTGCCAGCGGCGGCTGGAGCTTGGCCCGGCTTGGGCCGTTTCGCCCCGTATTTGGAGCGGCCTTGCTTGCGGTCTTTGACCCCAGCAGCGTCGAGGGTGCCCCGGATAATGTGGTAACGCACGCCGGGCAAATCCTTAACCCGCCCACCGCGAATCATGACCACAGAGTGCTCCTGCAGGTTGTGGCCGATGCCAGGAATGTAGGCAGTGACCTCAAAGCCGGAAGTGAGGCGAACGCGAGCCACTTTTCGCAGCGCTGAGTTGGGCTTTTTGGGCGTTGTCGTGTACACTCGGGTGCAAACCCCCCGCCGCTGTGGACAAGCCTTCAGGGCAGGAGACTTGGTCTTGCGAGCGGCAACGCTGCGCTCCTCACGGATCAGTTGCTGAATGGTGGGCATGGGCTGGCAGAGAAGGTCACGGCTTAAATTTTAAATTATCCGGTTGAATTATCCGGCGATATTGAATCCTAGCAAGGCGGGATCCCAGCGTCAACTTGGGGATGGACTGCTGGGCTGTTAGCCTGGCCGAGTCTGAATTTCGGCCTCGTTCCCCCCTTGCCTCAGCTTTTTAGGAGACTCTGCACACCAGAAAGGATCCCTAGCAGACGATGGGCTGGTTAGATTGGTGGATTGTGCCTCCATGTCCGCTTTGCCGGCGCCCTGCCAAGGCCGTGTTCTGTCAAGACTGTCAAAGGCGGTTGCAGGCGGAGCGCCTTGCCACTTGGCCAGTCACCACCTCGCCTTGGCCACTTTACGCCTGGGGGATCCACCGGGGGGCGCTGCGCAGGGCCATCTACTGCCTGAAGTACGAAGGACAACGGCGCATTGGCTCGGTTTTGGGAGAATGGCTGGGATCCCGCTGGGTGGAAAGCCGACAGCCGTCTTCAGGCTCCCGTAGGGCCTATGGCTTGGACTATACGGTGGTGCCCATCCCGCTTCATGCGGAGCGCCTGCGGCAACGGGGCTACAACCAAGCCGCCTTGATCAGCCAAGCCTTTTGCCAGCGGACAGGTCTGAGACATTGGCCTGAGGCTCTGGTGCGGGTGCGGGCCACAGCGGCTCAACATGAGCTCAACCCGCTGCAACGACAGCACAACTTGGCCGGGGCCTTTGCCCTGAAACAAGTTCCGGCCACACCGGTTCTTCTGGTGGACGACATCTACACCACCGGCTCTACTGTGCAAGCCGCCCAGCAGGTATTGGCCGCTGCCGGGATCCGTGTAGCCGGGGTAATCGTTGCCGCTCAAACCCCAAAAGCCGCCTCTCCAGACTGGCCCGGCCCTCCAGACCCTATCCCGCCTCCACCAAATTAAAGGCCGTAACAAACATAAAGTCACAAAACTCGCGCACCAAGTTCGGATCCCGCCAGCCCTTGCGGGTTTCCTCCCGCAGCACTCCTATGGCCTGTTCGGCAGTCAAGGCGGGTTTGTAGGGGCGAGGAGAGGTCAGAGCGTCGAAAATGTCGATCACCTGAAAGACGCGGGCCAACAGGGGAATCTCTTCGCCTGCCAGCCCATCCGGGTAGCCGCTGCCATCCCAACGCTCGTGGTGGTGGCGGATGATCGGCAGCACATCCTGCATGGTGCGCAAGCCCCGACAAATGTCTTCGCCAATCAAGACGTGGGACTTCATGATCTCCCATTCTTCCGGGGTATGCTTGCCCTGCTTGCACAAAATCGCATCCGGGATCCCGACTTTGCCGATGTCGTGCAGGTAGCCGCCCCAGCGCAGGGCCTTGATCTGTTGACGAGACAGCCCCAAGTAACGGCCAAACTGTTCCCCCATGGCCACCAAGCGTTCGCAATGGTCACCCGTGGTGGGATCCCGGCTCTCCACAGCGCGGGCAATGGCAAACAACACCCTGGCAGCGTGATCCAGGTCTTCGTTCAAGCGCTTTTGGTGGATGGATGAGCGTACCCGCGCCAGCAGCTCCACGTGATCGAAGGGCTTGGTCAAAATGTCGTCGGCCCCCACCTGCATCCCCATCAGGCGATTGGAGCGGTCGGTCAGGGCAGTGATCAGCACAACGGGGATCAGGCGGGTCAGCTCATTGGCCTTCAGTTGCCGGCAGACATCGAACCCGCTCATGTTCGGCATCAGCACATCCAACAGCACCAAGTCTGGCCGAAGCCGCTCCACAGCCTCCAAAGCCTCTTCGCCGTTGGTGGCCTCGCTCACGCGGAAGTGGGCCGACCGCAACAGCTCACCGATGTAGAGGCGGCTGCTGGCCTGATCGTCCACCACCAAAACATGATCCGCCTCCGCCAGCTTCGGGTTTAGACGGGGAAAGGGGGTGTGAGTCAGGCGGGAGTTCATGGCGGCCAAAATCTAGTCTTGCATCGAGTACGAGCTTTCCCCCTCAGCCGGATTCGGCGCAACCCCACAGGGGATCCCAGTCCAGACCCCTGGCGGTAGGATGTCAACGAACTCGAATGACATCCCTTCGCCTTCACATCTGGACACACTTTATACTCAGACTTTTAAGTCTGTACTCCGCAACTTTGCTGAACCTACTGCGCTCTTTGTAAGGCTGCCTGATGGGGATCCACATTGAGAAACACGGTGGCATCTCCCTCGACGCGGATGATGCGCAAAGGGGGCAGCGAGCCCGTCGGGTTTTGGATGCGCTCTTGCAGCTTCTCGTAGAACAGCAGATCCGCCAGTTGCGCGTTCTGCGCTGCCGCTTGTCCTTTCAGCTCGATGGCCCGCTGGTTGGCCGCCGCCAGGATTAACAGTCGCTCCGTCTCTTTTTCCTGGATCTGCGCCCGTACTGCCGCCGTCTGTGCTGTAATCGAGGCTACCTGTTTGCGTTCAATGGAATCTCGCAGGGCTTGTGGAAAGTCAGGGTTGCCCAGAAACAGGCCCTCCACCTGCACCAAAGGCAAGGTTTGGCCGTCGCGGTTGACGGTGGGCATCTCTTGGCGGATCAAGTCCAGAGCCCGTTGTTCAATGGCGGCCCGCTGGCTTTTCCGGTAGAAGTTTTCCGAATCGAAAGAGGCGGAGATATCCCGAATTTTGGAGCGCACCACCGGCACCACCACCGTGGAAAGATAGTTCTCGCCGATGCTGGCGTGCAGCTCGTCCAAAGTGGCGAGGTTGGGCTTGAGGGCAATGGCCACATCGATGGCAAAGGCTTGTCCATCGGCGGTGTTCACGGTGATGGCGTTGCTGATGGCATTGGCCGAGGCGGGGTCGTTGGTAAACTCCCAAACGCGGGTGAGCACGGTGTAGGTGATCGGCGTTTCGATCCCTGGGATCCGGAAGATGGCCCCTGGCAGTTCCACCCGCCCCTTCTGCAACCCGGAAAAGGTATTGAAAACTACAGTGGCATGTCCGGGCAAAGTGACGTACAGGCAAGCGCGGAGCACTCCCAGGGCCGCCAAGACGGCGATCCCTCCTACGGTTAACCAACCCACTCTGCTTTGGGGTGCTTCTCCTGTTGGATACATGGCGGCTGCTCCCGTTCGAGGGTCGGTGAGAAGAGCTGAAGAAGCTGGGGCTGAGCCAAAAGGATTGATTTCCTAATTGAGTTATCTATTTGGTGATCAAAGTTTCCAGGCGGGATCCCAGTACTGTGGCTTTCACCACCTCTAGGTACTGCGGATTTTGGGTGAGGGCCTGTGCTTTGGCTCTCAATTGACCGGCTTCTGCCTCCGCTTGAGAAATGATGGCGCGGGCATCTTGGCGGGCCTGCTCGATCTCAAATTGCTTTTGCGCCAGTTGATTTTCGGCAATGGTCTTTGCCTCAATGGCCGCTACAAAATCAGGATCGAAATCCACATCCCGCAGCAGAAAATCCAAAACCTCGATGCCGTATTCCTTCAGCAGAAGAGCCACCCGTTCGCGGATTTGGCCCTGGAGCAGCGGACGCTCGGTAGAATACAGAGCCTGGGCAGAAAAGCCGCTGGTCTCATTCAGAATGACCGACCGGACGATGGGGGCGATGCGATCCAGGTAATTTTCCCCCAGTTGCGTATAGACCTTGGGGGCGTCCACAATGCGAAACTGCAGGGTCGCCTCAGCCGCAATCTGCTGCCCATCCTGAGAAAGGGCCACCAGCCGCGGCGCGTAGGCAGTCGGGTCGTTGTCCTTCCAGGTCAGAGCTTGGGTTTTTACATCAAAAATCACCGTGCGAGAGACAAAAGGCGGCACCCAATGGAGACCAGGCTGCAAAGCCATCGGGCTCACCCCCCCTCCCCAGGTGAACACCACCATATTTTCTCCGTTGCCCACCAGTCGCAGCGGCCTGCCCATCGCCACTAGGATCAATACGGCTCCGGCAAGGGTGGCCTTGGGCAACCAGCGACCAACTCGCCTTTCCCAACCTTCTGCTCGCATCTCCCCATCTCCTGCGCATGCAGCCATTCTCGCGGCTGTGGGGAAATGAGGCTGAGAAATCGCCGCTATCTTTTAAGTTTTCTCCAGGGATCCCGCGAGAGATCCCGCGCTTGCTCGCCCACTGTTCTCAACGATGTCGAGAACTCTACAAAGTTTACAAAAGATTACTTCATACTTTGCAAAGACCCGTGACGGACAAGCGAAAAGGGAAGAAGATTAAAACATAATAAAGATTTGGGTTGCCGTTCATGCTACCTACTGTCGACTACGAGCGGCGAGACATCCAGGTGCCACCCTCGTGCATTCCCGCTGCCGCCCAGGCCTTGATCCGGCAGGGGGTATCCATCTGCTGGCGGGAAGAGAGCCTGTCTGCCCTAATTCGTCTCGGATCCAAAGGCGCCGCCGACCGGGCCGCCATTTTGCTGGTGGAAATGAGCCTCATGGGCCAACCGGAAGAGCTAAAAAACTGGCTGGAGATGTGCTGGCAACTGCCCGCTTGTTTCAGGGAACCGCTGCAGGTGTAGGGGTATAAGAATCCCTGTTGCGGGCGAAGATGGGGTTGGTCTTTGTCTCCATCCGGTTGTGCGCTCTCGGGAACTTTTGCAGTATTATCGTCGCTTGCGTCACCAGACCCTGACGGTT
The DNA here is from genome assembly GCF_047462115.1 of Synechococcus sp. R50.1. Taxonomy (NCBI): domain Bacteria; kingdom Bacillati; phylum Cyanobacteriota; class Cyanophyceae; order Synechococcales; family Synechococcaceae; genus Synechococcus; species Synechococcus sp. R50.1. The sequence goes on from NZ_JANSIN010000001.1 coordinate 38,257, forward strand.
GTGGACGTGGAAACCACGGGATCCTGTGTGCCTGGGCAACGGGTCATCGAAATTTCACTGCTCAAGGCCAGTCTAGAGCAAGGTATTCTCGACCACAGGGCTTGGTTGTTGGATCCCGGCATTCCCATCCCCCCCTCAATTGTGCGATTGACAGGCATTACGCCCGAGATGGTGGCCCAGGGATCTGACCCGGCGGTAATTTGGCCAGAAATTCAAGCCGATCTGGAGTCAGGAACGCTGACGGCCCACAATCTCGCCTTCGACTACGGCTTTTTGCAAATGGAATACGGGCGGCTAGGGATCCCATTTGTCCGACCGAAACCAGATCAGTTCTGCACCCTACAGTTGGCACGGCTGTTATTGCCGGATTTGCCCTCCCGCAGTTTGCCCGCTTTGGTGGAACATTTTCAGTTGCAGTTGGGTGGGCCGCTGGTGGCGGGGGGAAAATACTCCCACCGAGCCGCAGCCGATGCCTTGGCCTGTTGGCTGCTGGCAGAGCGGCTATTGCAGCAGGTGTATTGTGAACCGGAAGAACAAATATTGGCCCGTTTTGGGCGGCAGTGGATCCCAGTTAGCGAAGCAGCACAAATCTTGGGCTGTTCTACTCGCGAAGCCCGTGCACAGATGGAAACTGCGGGGCTAATGGCACGCGCTAGCCGCAGCGGAGCCTATCTGTATCGCCGTGACGAGGTGGAAGCCTTGGCGGAAAGAAGTGTTGCGGCTGAGGCAGCGGATTGAGGGCTAATGGTCTGGCGACGATCCTACGAATGGGGCCCTCCAAACCCACACCTTGGCCACACAATTTGGTATAATCCTATACTAACTATGAACCCGAACTTTGGGCTACATCTGCCAAGGAAGAGTTTAGCTGACGAAGCCAGGAGCCAGAGTTGAGGTCAGATCAGGCAAGCTCTCCAGGATTCCGTATTCCATCATGAGTTCCGCTGCTTTCTTCCAAACAGTGGGATCGATTTCGCCCAACCGGCCCCCTGCAGTGACATAGGGATCGAGAAGCTCAAGAGTACGGGTTTGATAGGCAACATCCTTGTAGGGGGATCCCTCAGGGACAAACCTTTCTACGATCATGGCTGCCGTCTTGGGTTTATCGGCTAGAGCCCGTTTCCAACCCTCGAAAGTTGCTGCCATAGCGGCACGAACAAGCTCAGGTTTATCGGCCAGCGTCGCCTCCGAGGCTACGATGGTCTGTGCTGTCGAGAGGAGGCCGTGATCCGAAAGTTTGAGAACCTTTGGTTCAACGCCGAACTGCTTCGCAACCCCAATGGGCTCGTCGATCACGTAGCACTGTACAGCGGCAAACTCACCCGATAGAACACGTTCGTACTTGTTGCTGTAGGGGATCTCCACCACCTCGATATCTTCGATGCCGTTCACCCCCTTGACCAGCGCCATGATCTTCAGCCCATCCAGATGTACACCAACTCGCTTGCCTCGCAGATCGGCCAGGCTAGAAAGTGACTGGTTCGGGGTGGTCATCAGGCCATAGGGTGAGGCCTTAAACATTGTCGCAATCGCCTTGACAGAGGCACCATCAGCCTGAGCCGCAAGAATGAGATTCTGTTCGGCACAGGCAAAGTCAGCCTTGCCCATAGCTACCTCGGCAACCACATTAACCCCATCCGACCAGGGCCGAGGCTCAAGTGCGATACCCTTCTCTGCGTACAAACCGGCATCGATCCCCACAAACACGCCCGCGAACTGGGCGTTAAACTTCCAATCAAACTGAAAGGACATGGAGGTTGCCGCCTCTACGCGACGAACCTGCTGCACCGGCAGAGCAAGCGCGGCAGAACAAGCTGCTCCGTATTTCAAGAGATCGCGACGTTTCATCATTCTGGGCTTCTGGATGGATTGAGAAAAGAACAATTGATTGTTGCTTTCTGCAACCCATCGAGTCTGTATTTCAGGCTACAGCACGGCTCAGTCCAATTGCGCCTTCAGGGTTTGCACCCCCCGTCGCGACCAGCTCACCGCTCCAGCTCGATCGGCTACGTAGAGGGGCCGTTGTTTTTGCCGAAACCAGGCAGTCACTGCTTCGCTGACAGGGCCAGAGCTGATGCCCGCCTGCACTTGAAAGCGCTCCAACAGATCCAGGATCAGGGATCCTCCGTCCCACCACAGCCAGTCGATCTGGGCCGGCATCAGTGGGGATCTGGTTAGCTCGGCTTGCACATGGGTGCCGGCAGAGCCCAGCAGCAGCCAATGGGATCCCTCAGCCTCCAGTGTCAACACCAGGGGATTGGTGTAGACAGCTTGCAGCCGCAGCCGCTCCGAGAAAGGCATCCGATCGCCTGGCTGCAGCACCTGATAGGGGATCTGGGCAGCTTGCACAGCACTGAGGGAGCGCAGGTAACTTTCGGAAGCCGCATTGGCCCCTCCCCCATCCCAAAATTGCCCAATCGCGCTGGCGGGACGTACTCCTTTGGAGAAAGCCGACAGCAGGATCTCCCAGCCGCCATTGGCAGAGCCGGCGGAGGTCATGGCCACCGCTCCATCCAGACGGCGCAGGCCCCGCTGCCGCAAAAAGGGCAACACCGTGCGTTCTGCCAGGCGGGGATCCCCGCTGTTGAGCAAGAGGTGGCGCCCTTCCGCTTGAATGGCCAGGATGGGGATTCGCCCACTGGCCAAGGCGGTGATCTGAACGGCTGGCCCCGGCCACAACCCCGGCCCCAACAGGATCCCGACCAGGATCAAGGCAGTGCCCTGCCAGCGGAAAGCCCGTTGCCACCGTGGCCAAAAGGTCACGGCCACCAGCGCGCCGTAGAGGAGCAAGCACTGGAGCAGAGAAACTCCGCCGGTGTAGTAGGAGCTGAAGGGCCAACCGGCTATCCAGCTCACCCAGTTGATCAAAGGCGTGAGAAGCAGCCCTAGGGGCCTTGCCAGCAGGAATCCCAGCCCTGGAGAGAGTAAAGCCACAAAGGCCACCCCGAACCCCGCCACCAGCAGCGGCAGCAACAGGATCATCAGCAGGGGATTGGCCAGCAGTGAATAGGTGGGGATGCGGCCAAAGATGGCCACTTGCAGCGGCAAGGTCCAGATTTGGGCGGCCAGAGGAACGGCCAAGGCGGTGGCCACTGCCGGGGGCAAAAAGTCCAAGCGGGAAACGATGGGAGCTGTCCCCACCAGCAGGCCCAGGGTGGCGGCGAAGCTGAGCTGGAACCCCAAATCCGTAATCCACATGGGCTGATAGATTAGCAACACCACCGCCACCACCAGCAACGTGCCCAGCGGATTGAGCCTAACTTTTCCCTGCAGGCGCGGCTCCGTCAGCACCACCATGGCTGCTGCCCCCATCAGTGCTGCCCGCAACACCGAAGGGCTGAACCCCGTCAGGGCAATGTAAAGCCCCAGCACTGCCAGAATGATCCCCTGCTGCAGGCGCACCGCCAGCCGGCGCGTCAGGACAAACACCACCCCCACCAACAGCGACACATGAAACCCAGAAGCGGCCAGCGCATGGGCCATGCCGATTTCCCGGAAGGCATCCTGCAAGTCGAAATCCAATTGGGCGGCCCGGGATCCCAGCACCAAGGAAGCCAACAGATTTCCCTGCCGCTCTCCTAGCCCGGCGATGAACGCTTCCCGCACCCGCCGCCGCAACACCCAGCCCCCCCAGCTCTTTTCCCCGGGCTGCGGGATCACCTCGCGAGCGCTGAAGCCGGCAAAAGCCCCCTGGCGCTGCAGGTAGGCTTGAAAATCGAAGCTGCCTGGGTTCAAGGCCGGACTGGGCAGGTACAGGGATCCCGTCAGGCGCACCCGTTGGTTGGGGTGCAGTTCCCCTCCTGGTGGGGCAAAGGACTCTGTCCGAGCAGCGCGAACGGGGCTGGTGGTGACATAGAGCTTGCCGGAGACCGGACGAGCCGTGGAGTTGGCTTCCAACACCTGCTCTGCTCTCAGCCAAAATTGCAGCCGTCCGCTGCGGGTGGGACGGGGTTCCGAGAGGACGGTGCCCACCAAGTTCATCTGCTGCTGGGGGGCCAACAGACTGATATCCGTCGGGCCGGGAAAAGGCTGCCGCCAACCCAGGTAACCCCAAGCCAGACACCCCACCAGCCCCATCGCCAGCCAAGTGCGGGCCAAACGCAGTCGCCGCCGACACAGCAGGGATCCCGCCAGCCCCAACCCCAGAGGGATCCCCCATCCCCATCCGGCAGCCTGAGGCCAAGCCCGCACCAGCAGGCCCAAGATCCAGCCCAACCCCAGCAGATAGGTTCTTTCCATGTGCCGCAGACCCGTCTGCCCCCCACTGTACCGATGTGGTCAAGCGGGATCCATTGCGTTGTCTTAACCTTGCTCGCCTGCCGAAAGAATTGTATTAAAGGATACTCTTTCTCGACCTTGGCAAAGGGAGTGTAGATTAGGGCTGGTCGCGCCAGCGGGATGTAGTCCTTGGCAGTTTCCTGCGCCGGCATCCTGAAAACGACCCTAAAACGACCCTAAGTTATCTGTCCCCTTCCCCGCTGTTTCCCCTAGACCCTATGCGCATCCGATCCATCCGCGTTCTCAGTGGCCCCAACTACTGGAGCATCCGTCGTCATAAGCTGATTCAAATGCGGCTTGATCTGGAAGACTTGCAGGAGCGACCCACCAACACCATCCCGGGTTTCAAAGAAAGGTTGGAGGCCCTGTTGCCGGGACTGTGGGAACACCAGTGCTCCCGCGGCTGCTATGGGGGATTCTTGCAACGGGTGGAAGAGGGCACCCTCATGGGCCATGTGGTGGAGCATGTGGCCTTGGAACTGCAGACTCTGGCCGGCATGAAAGTGGATTTTGGCCGCACCCGCGAAACCTCCACCCCCGGCACCTACAACGTCGTGTTCGAGTATCAAGAGGCAGAGGCCGGGCGCTTTGCGGCCAAAGCTGCAGTCTACCTCTGTCAGGCTTTGGTGGATGGAGAAGACTACCGCCGCGACCTAGAACTGGACATTCAAGAGTTGCGAGAGATCCGAGAGAACGTCCGCTTCGGCCCCAGCACCCAAGCTTTGCTGGACGAGGCCGCCCTGCGCGGGATCCCCTATCTGCGCCTCAACAAGGGATCCCTGGTGCAACTGGGGTACGGCGTCTACCAAAAGCGCATCGAAGCCACCACCACTGAAAAAACCAGCATCATTGCCGCCGACCTGGCCGCTGACAAGCGGGCCACCAAAGAACTGCTGCAGGACATGGGGATCCCGGTGCCCAAGGGCTATACGGTGCGTCGCCGCAGCGAGTTGGCAGCCACCATCGAGGATGTCGGGGGCTTTCCGGTGGTGATCAAGCCCCTTAACGCCAACCACGGCAAGGGCATCACCGTCAACATCACCAGCCTGGAAGCCGCCGAGATCGCCTACGATGCCGCCAGCCAATACTCCGATGTGGTGTTGGTGGAAAAGCACCTGGTGGGGGATGACTACCGACTGCTGGTGATCAACAACAAGCTGGTGGCTGTGGCCAAGCGGATCCCAGCCTATGTGGTGGGAGATGGCCGCTCCACCATTCAAGAGCTGATCGACGAAGTCAACAGGGATCCGCGGCGGGGGTTTGGCCACGAAAACGTGCTGACCCAAATTAGCGTTGATGACATGACCCTGCGTATCCTCGAAAGCAAAGGCTACACCCTGGATACGGTGCTGCCCAAAGGAGAACATTGCACCCTCAAATCCACCGCCAACCTGAGCACCGGAGGCATCGCCGTCGATTGCACCGATATCATCCATCCCTACAACGCCTTCATTGCCGAACGGGCAGCTCAGATCATCGGCCTGGATGTGGCGGGCATCGACCTCATCTGCCCGGACATTGCCCAGCCCGTCAACGAAACCGGTGGCGGCATTGTCGAGGTGAACGCTTCTCCGGGTTTGCGCATGCACCTGGCCCCCAGCGAAGGGATCCCGCGCAATGTGGCTGAGCCCATCATCGACATGCTCTTTCCCCCCGGCAGCCACACCCGCATCCCCATCCTGGCCGTCACCGGCACCAACGGCAAAACCACCACCACCCGCCTGATCGCCCACATCCTCAAAGGCATCGGCAAGCGGGTCGGCTTCACCACCACCGACGGCGTCTACATCCAAAACCATCAAATTGCCAAGGGAGACATGACCGGCCCCCACAGCGCCCGCCTGGTGCTCAGGGATCCCACCGTAGAAGTGGCGGTGCTGGAAACGGCGCGAGGCGGCATTTTGCGAGAGGGGCTGGGGTTTCCGGAATGCGATATTGGCGTGGTGCTCAACGTAACCTCAGATCACCTGGGGTTGGGGGATATCGAAACCCTAGAAGACATGGCCCGCGTCAAATCCGTCTTGGTGGAAGCGGTACACGAGCGGGGCTACGCCGTCCTGAATGCCGACGATGGCCTGGTGGCAGCCATGGCCGCCAATGTTAAGGCGACGGTGGCCTACTTCAGTATGAACCCGGAAAATCCCCTCATTCAAAAGCACATTGCTTCCGGGGGCACGGCGGCTGTTTATGAAGAGGGCCACATCTCCATTTTGAAACGGGGCTGGAAACTGCGCATAGAAGATGTAACCAAAATTCCCCTCACCCTCTCTGGCAAGGCCAGCTTCATGATCCAAAATGTGCTGGCCGCTACTTTGGCAGCCTTCCTGCACGGGGTTTCCATCGACGACATCCGCATGGCGCTGGGCACCTTCACCAGTTCTGTAGCCCAGACCCCCGGTCGCCTCAACTTGTTTGATGTAGGGGGCTACCAGGTGTTGGTGGACTATGCCCACAACCCAGCAGGTTACGAAGCCATTCAAAGTACCCTGGAGCGCTGGGATTGCCAACGAAAAATTGGGGTTATCGGCGGGCCTGGGGATCGGCGCAACAGCGACCTACGAGAGCTGGGAGTCTTGGCAGCGCGCATGTTCGACCGAGCCATTGTCAAAGAAGATGATGACCGGCGAGGACGGGAACCAGGCGAGGTGGCCGCCCTAATCCGGCAGGGTTGGGAACAGGAAAAGGCAGGGGATCGCCTGCAGGAAATCTTGGATGAGGCAACTGCTATCGAAACCGCTTTGGAAAAGGCCGAACCCGGAGACCTGGTGGTGATCTTTCCGGCGGATGTACAGCGCACCATCCAGATCATCACCCGCTTTCAAGACAAGCTCAATCCCAAACCCAGTTACCGTGGCTCCTCCTACAGCATCGGCCCAGATTTGATCTCCCCCAGCCCTGACGTCAAACTGTCTTAGGCTGGCTGCCGACAACTCCAGAGTGCTCTATGGCCTCCATTCCTGGACAGACATCGAGAATTGAGTGGGTGGAGATGACCCATAAGTCCTCGGCGGCGATATCCTAAGTTTAGGCTGGCGGGGGCGGGTGACTTGTCTTTTGGGAAGCAGCAGGTGTTCGGCTCAGGGGATCCTCGGCTTTTCAGAAGCCTTAACCGTTCTAAAAAAGTCTGAGGGATGGCAGACAGAACTTTGGGGATCCCAAAAGGTCTAAAGACTCCGTCCCGCCGACGCGATGGGAATGTCGTTAGGGTAGTTGTGAATTTGGCAAGGAAAACAGCTCATGGACAGCGCTCTGCTTCAAGCGGCTCGCCAGATTTATCAATTTCATCTGCAGCATCGACCGGAAGTGCTGGAGCAACCTCCGCGGGGGGTAGTTATTCACCGCCGTACCCTGCGAGGGGATCTGATCTTTTCCGAGTTCCCCATCCTGCTGCCCCAGGAAACTTTTATTCCGCTGCAGCAATTGGAGCCGCTGCGGTGAGGCACAAGGAGCTACGCTGACAGAGCAGATCCTTCCTTTTTCTGCCTTTAGGGACTCCGTCCTGCCGACGCGATGGGAATGGCTGCCATGCTCGAGATTCTCCCCTACTGCACAACGCTCACATGATGTGGCTGAGCATGATGTGGCTGAGCAGCGCCGACGCCAACAGAATCTGGGAGCTGCGCCTGTTGGCCTGGGTGCTGGTACTGGTGCTGGGGGCCTGTGTGGGCAGCTTCTTGAACGTGGTGGTCTATCGCCTGCCGCAGGGTCTTTCTCTGCTCCATCCCGGATCCCATTGTCCAAGCTGCAAGACGCCGCTGGGCCCCACGGAGAACATTCCCATCCTAGGCTGGTTGTTGCTGCGCGGTCGCTGCCGCCATTGTGGAGCGCAGATTAGCTGGCGCTACCCTGCCGTTGAGGCGTTGACAATGGGCCTGTTTGCCCTCAGCATCGGCGCTTTGGGGTTTTCTGCCCAAGGGATCCTCACCTGCATCTTGTTGAGCTGGCTGTTGGCCCTGGCGCTCATCGATCTGGATACCTTTTTGCTGCCGGAGGAGCTGACCCGTTCAGGCCTGGTGGTGGGGCTTTTGGCCCGCCTGGCTCTGCCGTGGCTCCAGGGATCCGGATCCCTGGCCGCTACAGGCCTGTCACTGGTGGAAGGGATTGCAGGAGCTGTGCTGGGCCTCTGGCTGCTGGAGGGCATTGGCCTCTTGGCCCAGTGGGCCTTGCGACGGGAGGCCATGGGTGGGGGAGATGGCAAGCTGTTGGCCCTGATCGGCATGTGGTTGGGGTGGCAGGGGGTGGTGGTGGCCCTTCTTTTGGGTTCCGGGTTTGGCCTGCTGGCTAGCTTGCTGGCCATGACCAAGGGGCGGGCCCGCCTGGGAAAACCCATCCCCTTTGGCCCCTACCTGGCCTTGGGTGGAGGGGTAGCGGCTCTGGCCGGATCCCAACTGGTGGAGGGCTACCTACGCTGGGCCGGATTGGTGGGGTAGAGGGAACGTCCATTCAACATTGGATACTTCATGTTTCGGGATCTATGACTTCAAACTGATCGGGAAAAAGAATGAGATTAAAATATCGAAAACCTCCTACCAAGCTCAAATCCGGAACCGCTAAATCAACCGCATAGCCTTCAGTGGGATCTGAGTAACATTCCACAATGGATCCCTGAGTTCCAGCAGGAATAGTGGTCTCGCTGAAATACTCCTTGACATCTGCCACAGTTTTGACTCTACTGTATGGCTTGATTCTAGAAGTGGTTTTACTCATCATTGTGTACCTCTAGCCAATTGGTGACCAAACGAGGGATTAAACTTTCCTTATCAACCTGCCACACGGTCACTAAAGTGCCTTTTTTCTGATTGAGGCCCAAAATTTCAATCTTGACTCGATAGCGGCTTCCATAGGGTGTTGGAAACGGATCCCCGGCTAAGGCGCAAGGCAGAGCAGCAGTAACCTGTTGCAGAATGTGAGCAAATCCCACCCTTCTTCCCTCTGGTGTACTGACATCATAGCCAAGCTCTGCAAAGGCAATCCACTTGCCTTGATTTCCAGGATTAGCTGGATTCATAGAGTAATCAACGAACTTGGCAGGATCCACTGCTGCTTCAGAAGCCCTGGGCAAGGATCCGGCCATGGTTGCAGCTTTTGCCGACTTCACGTAAGGTCTAAGGACTCCGTCCCGCTGGCGCGAACAGTAGCCCAGACGTCTCACGCTAACCTGAAACAACCATATTAATTACTCCACCCCTTCGATTCTGTCCTCGATCTCCTGATACAGCTCCTGCAGACGCTCGATATTGGCCTGGGAAGTCTGCCAATAGCCGCGCCCATGCACCTCTAGCAGGGATCCGACAATGCGCCGGAAGGAGTGGGGATTGAGGTTCATCAAGCGCTGCCGCATCGCCTCGTCCTTGATGAAAGTCTCGTTGGTTTCCTCGTAGATCCAGTTGTCCACCGCGCCTGCCGTAGCTGACCAGCCGGAGGTGTTGACCAGCCGCTTGGCGATCTCCCGTACCCCTTCGTAGCCGTGCTTGAGCATCCCCTCATACCACTTGGGGTTGAGGAGCTTGGTGCGGGCGTCCAGACGGATGGTTTCGCTCAGGGTGCGGATCTGGGCGTTGGGCGTGGTGGTATCTGCCATGTAGGCCGAGGGGGCCTTGCCGTCGGGGCGCAGGCTTTGCACCAGCTTGGTGGGATCCGCGTCGAAGTAGTGGCTGACATCGGTCAGGCTGATCTCCGAGGAGTCCAGGTTCTGGAAGGTCACATCCACCGTCTTCAAGCTGGCTTCAAAAAGCTGCCGCATCTGCTGGTTAGGCAGATTCGAGCCAAAGGCAAAGGACTTGCGGGATAGGTACATCTCCCGCAGCTCCCTCTCGTCCTCCCAGGAGCTGTTTTCCACCGCCAGGTTGATGTTGGCGGAGTAGGATCCGGAAGCGTTGGAAAAGACCCGCGTCGCCGCCTGTTCCAGGGTCAGCCCCAGTTCTTCTGCCTGCTGCAAGGCGTGCTTGCGCACAAAGTTCAGCTCCGGTGGCTCCACCGCTGCGGCCGCCAGCTTCACCGCCCGGTCGATCAGGTCCATCTGGTTGACAAACAGATCCCGGAACACCCCCGAGCAGTTCACCACCACATCAATGCGGGGCCGGCCCAGTTCCTCCAAGGGGATCAGCTCCACCTTGTTCACCCGCCCCAGGGCATCGGGTTTGGGTCGCACCCCCAGCAAACACAGCACCTGCGCCAGCGACTCCCCGTAGGTCTTGATGTTGTCGGTGCCCCAGAGCACCACCGAGATGGTTTCCGGGTACCGGCCACCGTTACTGCTCATCTCGCGAGCCAGCAGCCGTTCCACCACCATCTCCGCCGACTGGATGGCGGCTGCCGTGGGGATGGACTGGGGATCCAAAGCATGGATGTTCCGTCCCGTGGGCAACACATTGGGGTTGCGGATGGGATCCCCTCCCGGCCCCGGCGAAATGTACTCCCCTTCCAAGGCTCGCAGCAGGGATCCCAGCTCATAATCTGCCGTAATTTGCTTGAGGCACTCCTCCAGAAATTCAAACAAGGGCTTCAAAAGATCCGGATCCACCTGGGGGTAGCCCGCTTCTTTTAGGACTGCCAACCAGGGGGCTTGCCGGCCCATGTTGAAAAAGTTGAGCTTGGCCACCCGCGCGACCCGGCCCTGGGCGTCGGTCTGCTCCTGCACCAGCGCCGCCACCGCCTTCTGGCAGGCCTTGTTGATGCGATCCAGCAGCTCCGTATCCGCCAGGTGTCCCCGATCCCGGTTGCGGTAGATCTCGTCGATGTCCCGGCCCAGGCTTTGGGCAAGAATGCGCGGCAGACCCAGGATCCCTTCTTCGGGGCGGTCGATGCTGGCAATGCTCACCAGGGTGGCAATCGCCTCCTCTGCCGTGGGGGGCGCTCCAATGACGTGCAGACCACAGGGCAACAGCCGCGACTCGATCTCCATCAGCTGGGCGTAGAGCTTGCCCACCACCCTGTCCCGCTCTTCCAAGCTCAACTGGGCGGCGTCCCCCTGGGGCAGCTCCACATCCTTGTCCAGGTTCACCAGCCGCGCCTTGTCGCAGATGGCGTTGACGATGGCGATGCCCCGCGCCCCCTCCCGCAGGGTTTGGTAGGAGCCGATCATCTCCCGCAGCTCTTGCAGCCCCTTGTAGAGGCCGGCGTTTTCTGCCGGCGGCGTCAGGTAGCTGATGGTACAGGCGTAGCCCCGCCGCTTGGCAATAGTGGCCTCACTGGGGTTGTTGGCGGCGTAGTAGTACAGGTTGGGCAGGGATCCAATTAGATTATCCGGATAGCACTCGCCCGACATGCCGATCTGCTTGCCCGGCATAAACTCCAGGGATCCATGGGTGCCAAAGTGCAACACCGCATCCGCCCCCCACACTTTCTCCAGGTAGGTGTAGTAGGCGGCAAAGCCGTGGTGAGGGCTGGCTGACCTGGAAAAAAGCAGCCGCATGGGATCCCCTTCATAGCCGAAGGTGGGCTGCACCCCGATGAACACATTGCCAAAGTGCTTGCCGTAGATGAGCAGGTTTTGCCCGTCGGTGTTCAGGTGCCCCGGCGCTGGCCCCCAGTATTGCTCGATGGCTTTCACGTAGGGTGTCAGCGCCTCGTACTCCCGCACCGACAGTTTGGCGGCCACATTCAGCTCCGGGCTGGCGTACTGGGCCTGGGGATCGTGCAGGATGGACTCCATCAGCTCCTGCGGGGTTTTGGGCAGCAAGGACTCCGTCCCGCTGTCGCGAACAGAGCCAAGGTCATAGCCGTTGTTGGCCAGGGCCTGCATCACCCGGTGAATAGAGGCAAACACATCCAAGTAGGCCGCCGTCCCCACATTGCCTTTGTCCGGTGGGAAGCTGAAGACGGTGATGGCGATCTTCTTCTCCAGCTTGGGCTTGCGCCGCAAATTGGCCCATTTAATGGCCCGCGCCGCGATCAGCTCGATCCGATCCTGCATTGCGTGAGCTTTGCCGGTGGCCGCGTCCCGCCCTGAGAGGATGATGGGATCAATGGCCCCGTCCAGCTCGGGAATGGCAATCTGCAGAGCCACCTGCACCGGGTGCAGCCCCAGGTCGCTGGCAGCCCATTCCTCCGTCGATTGAAACACCAAGGGCAGCGCCACCATGTAGGGGCGATTCAGCCGTTGCAGCGCTTCCACTGCTTTGGGGTGATCCTGCCGCGCCGGCCCTCCCACCAGGGCAAACCCGGTTAGCGACACGACCACATCCACAATGGGCGCTGTCTTCTGCGCGTTCCAGAAAAACTCGTTCACTGGCTTGGAGAAATCTAGACCCCCGGCAAACACCGGCACCACCCGCGCCCCGCGCGACTCCAGCTCTTGCACCATGGCCACGTAGTGGGCATCATCCCCCGTCACCAGGTGGGTGCGCTGCAACACCAACCCCACGCAGGGAGCCAAGGGATCCTTCACGTCCTGCGGCAGATCCTCGCGGGCGTTGTACCAATCCAAATACTCCGCCAGACTGGCAAACATCTGCGGCGCCAAGGGGTGCCAGATGCCCATCTCCAAGTAGGTGACCGGCTCGGCAAAGGAGAGCTGCCCCCGCATCCCCGGCAGGTAGCGATCCGCCAGCATCAGCAAAAAGTTCTCCAGGTTCTCGCGGGATCCGCCCAGCCAGTACTGAAAGCTGAGCATGAAGTTGCGGGCATCCTGCGCCTTGTCGAAGGGCAGATACTTCAGCACCTTGGGCAGAGTCTGCAGCAGCTTTAGCATCCCCTCCTGGAAGTTGGATCCCTGCTGGCGCTTGCGCATGAACTGGGCAATGGCGCTCTTGGACTGGCCCAGCTGCGCCATAGAAAAGGATCCCATCTTGTTCAGGCGCATCACTTCCGGCATGGAAGGGAAGACCACCACCGCATCCAGCCGCTCCCGCAGGGGCTGCACCGCCTGCACCACCTTCTGGGCAATGTCTTCGATAAAAATCAGGGATCCGATAAAGACATTGGCCGTTTCCAAATCCCGCTTGAAGGCATCGTAGCCCGCCGGATCCCGCAGCTCCTCCACCAGATAGCCGGCCAGCTCCACCGCCAGCTTGGAGTTGTGGGCGTTGATGTGCTGCACTGCTGCGGTCAGGGCACTCTGATATTGCGGCTCCAACACCACATACACCACCTTCATCAAGCGGCGATCCCCTACCTCGGCAGGGGTAACGTGGCGGGTGATGGGCTTAACCAGAGTAAACATGCGGTCGCTCTCCGTCGTGCAATGCAAAAATTGGGTAAACCGGGGAAAGGATTCTGTCCTGCTAACGCGAAAGGACTCCGTCCCGCTGACGCGAAAGGACTCCGTCCCGCTGACGCGAAAGGACTCCGTCCCGCTGACGCGATAGGCAGGATCCCCTATTGTCTGTTTCCCGTTCTACCAGAGAAACGGATCCCTGCTGGGGGCATGGCGGCAAGGTCGTAATAATTCGCAATGATCGCTGAGGTACTGTAAAGGGGAAGAGGATCCCTTCCCCAGAGAGCGTCCCCTTCTAAGGATCCAATGGACTTCTCACCCCGCGCCCGCCTTTACTCAGCACATGGGTGTAAATCATGGTGGTTTTGACATCTTTGTGGCCCAACAATTCTTGGACGGTGCGGATGTCGTAGCCGTTTTGCAGGAGATGAGTGGCAAAACTATGGCGGAAGGTGTGGCAAGTAAACTACCCGACTCCGTACCGCTTTAGCGATACAGAGTAGGCTTTTAGTAGCCCTGGGCCTGCTCTGCTCTACCAGAGAACAAAACAGGCCCGAACCTCTAGGCTGGTTTACAGCAGCCCCAATCGACCGTTACCAGTGCCTTAAATAACCGTTTCTGGTGCCCGCAATGTTATTATAGCACAAGGCAAGTGAAGTCGCACATTCCTCCCGACACTGACTTTATGAGTACAGTGCGAGGCTCCTGCGATTTCTAGCTGACTTGCTCCAGGAGCTTTCTGGGTCTAGGTATAGGTGTGTTAATGCTCATTCAGCCAGATAAAAACCCTTTGGAGGTAATTATCGCTCAAAATGTTGACTATACAGACAAATTAGGGCAGCATTACACTAGGCGATGGAAAAGTCTGCTTCTTAGGTGATTATCAGTCATCTAGCTGCAGAAACACATGTTAGGCGACAGGGAGCTTTTAATGACGACCGAGTTGCTCTGTCACCAACCAGTGGCACTGATCGCCATCGCGCTGCTTGCATGCACGGTGATCGCTGCGGGCTCGGGGTACAAACTCGGTCGCAGAGGACGCCAAGCACAAAACGAGCTGACGCGAATTCAGATCGGGAGCATTCAAGCGGCAACCCTGGGACTGCTTGCCCTTCTTCTTGGATTCACCTTCGCCATGGCGCCGTCCCGATTCGAGTACCGGAAGCTAGTTCGCAAAACGGCGGCGTTGTTTGCCGAGACGTTATGTGAAAGTGCGGCTCTGCATTCTACAAGTCAACAATTAATAATGTAATAATCTGAAAGGAAATCGCAATGCCATATCAAGCCGAAATTAGTCGAGCCAATCCGAGTTGTTTCTTGTTCCTCATTGACCAGTCGGGATCGATGTCAGACCCGTTCGGTGGTAGTGGGCCAAACAAAAGAAAAGCGGATGGTGTCTCCGATGCAATCAACAAGCTGCTTCAAAACTTAGTCATCAAGTGTGCCAAGAGCGATGGAGTTCGAGACTATTACTATGTTGGCGTAATTGGTTATGGTGCTTCAGTCGGTTCAGCCTTTATGGGCTCTCTCGCTGGCAAGGATTTATCACCCATTAGCCAAATCGCAAATTCACCGGCTCGAATCGAGGAGCGTAGCAAGAAAGTGGATGATGGAGCCGGCGGGCTCGTGGAACAGACTATCAAGTTCCCAATTTGGTTTGATCCCGTCGCTAACGGAGGAACTCCAATGTGCCAAGCATTAACGCAGGCCAAGACAATCGTTCAAGACTGGATTGCCCAGCACCCTTCCTGCTTTCCTCCCATTGTGATAAACATAACAGACGGTGAGGCGACAGATGGAAACCCTTCTGATGCTGCAAACGAAATCAAATCATTAGCGAGCTCTGATGGTAACGTTTTGCTATTCAATGTTCACTTGTCTTCTCAGAAGGCTAATCCTATTGAATTTCCAGACTCCGATAGCGGACTGCCCGATGAGTTTGCCCGCTTACTCTTCAGTATGTCGAGCATACTGCCAACACACATCCAGAATGCAGCAAAACAGGAAGGATATCATATCTCGGAGGCAAGCCGTGGGTTTGTTTTCAACGCTGATATCGTTTCGGTAATTCGTTTCTTGGATATTGGAACGCGTCCAAGCAATCTGCGCTAGTTTTGGAACCTATGAGACTCTCACTACACCATTTCTGGCTGCAAAAGCTTGGCAATGAAGAAGCCGATTACGAGGACGCTTTCGCCCCCAAAATAGATGGCATAATCGATCAGGAGACTTTTGCAATAGCTATTGCCGACGGTGCAACTGAGAGTTCTTTTGCATCCGATTGGGCTAAGATGCTCACTCGTGCTTTTGTCAAAGAACGCTTCACGAACATCCAGGCTCTGCAGGCCCGCACGGAAATATTATCGAAGCGATGGCACACTTTTGTAAACCGTAGACCATTGCCTTGGTTTGCAGAAGAAAAGGTTCGCCTTGGAGCCTTCGCAACGCTGCTCGGCGTCGAACTCACCTCAAACTCAAGCGATTCAAACGAATCGGGATCTTGGTCAGCAATAGCAGTCGGTGACAGTTGTCTCTTTCAAGTCCGCAATGATGATCTTGTCCTCTCTTTTCCCATTTCCAGCGCAAGCGAATTTGGAAGTTCTCCGACTTTGCTTTCCACCAATTTGGCCTGCAATTCGCAACTCTGGGAGAAAGTCAAGCGCCAAACTGCAGAATGGCAATCAGGCGATCTCTTGCTACTTGCCACAGATGCCCTCGCGTGTTGGTTCCTCACCGAGCATGAGAACAATGAAAAGCCCTGGAACATTCTCTACGGTTTTACCGAGAATTCGTCGCCTCAGGAATCATTCAAAGCGTGGGCGAATGATGCGCGTCGTTCTACCCGCCTGAAAAATGATGACATCACCTTACTCTTAGTGAGGCTCTGAATTTGTTATGCCATTACCAAGAGGCGATGAATACTTAGCTGCAGTTCAAAACCCCAGCACAGCTTTCAGCGATCCGGAATTAAAGGTTTCCATCCCAGAACCTGATCAGTTCGGAATTCCTAAGCCTTACTCCGGAGGGTTCACAACCACATTTCATCTCCAAAATCATTCGCAACATTGGGCAGTCCGCTGTTTCACCAGAGCCATTCCAGATTTGCAGAGACGCTATGAAGCTATTGGACGGTTCCTGCAATCCTGTGCAGACGGTTTTTTTGTAAAGGCCATTTGTCTTAATCAAGGAATTAAAGTTGGCAGCCAGTGGCATCCCATCATAAAGATGCAGTGGCTCGATGGCGAAACTCTGAACACCTTCATCGACCGCAATATCTCTAAGCCTGGAGAGATTTCTAAGCTCATTCCAGAGTTTGAAGCTTTGGTGAAACGTCTCGAAAGCCTCAAAGTAGCTCACGGGGATCTCCAGCACGGTAATATTCTCGTCAAGCAAGGGAAGCTCTACCTTATCGATTACGATGGATTCTACCTCCCCGAACTCTCCAGCCTTAAGACAAATGAGATCGGACATCTTAACTATCAGCATCCTTCAAGAACCGCTGCTCATTACAATTCAACGATTGACCGGTTTTCGGCCATCGTGATATATCTCGGTCTTTCAGCGGTCGCCGCTTCGCCCCCTCTCTGGCGCAAGTACAACAACAGCGAGAATATCCTATTTCGCTCAAATGACTTTGCAGATGTCGAGTCATCTCCACTTCTCATTGACATTTCTAGAATCTCCCAACTTGCCCCTCTTGTGGAGAGATTCAGGGTCGTTTGCAGGCTCGAATTCGATAAAGTTCCGTCTCTTGATCAGTTCATTTCTGGCAACTTCACCTTTCCAAAGATCACAGTCCGCCCTCCCGCTCCAGCCGTTACTGTTCCCCAAAGGCGCAGCCAGTATCCAGTCATTGACGCTTCTCTTTCTGGCTCACTCTCAGAACATATCGGCGACCGGGTGGAAGTAATCGGACTGATTACCGATTACCATTCTGCACAAACTAAGCACGGACAACCTTACATATTCCTCAACTTCGGTTCTTACCCACACCAAACCTTTACACTTGTTTTGTGGTCTACTTCCCTGGCTGCGTTCGGCCGTGATAAAGTTGATCCTCTTATTCTCGTTCACAAGTGGGTCAAAGTTACTGGCGTAATTGGTAGGTATCGGGACAGACTGCATCGGGACAGACTGCAGATGACAATTGAACTTCCGTCTCAAGTTCAAATATTGTCAGGCGAGGAAGAAGCTCGCCAATGGCTTGGAGTCAAGCCGTCTGTATCGCCATCTCCACAGATTCGACGCCCAATTTCACAACCTGACGAATCAGTTTTTAATACTATCTATTCGGGCAAACGTGCTACACCTGTTGGTACTCCGTCATCGACCACATCTCCGTCAAAGAAATTTGATTCTTCCCATTTTAATACTATCTATTCGGGCAGACGTGCTACTCCTAGTGGTACTCCGTCATCGACCACATCTCCGTCAAAGAAATTTGATTCTTCCCACGGCATCCTTGGCGGATTAATACTCGGAATCGTCGGTGCATTAGTTTTGGGTTTCTGGGGTTTCGTGGCAGGCGCCGTGCTCGGTTACCAAATTGGCAAGCGATTATGAAAGGACAACACACTCTATGAGCTGGCGATTCAGAAAAATCTTCCGTTGGGGTCCATTCCGCACCACTTGGACAAAACGAGGCTGGGGATCCTGATGCTTTTGGGGCTGATGGGTTACCCAACATAACAAGTCACTGCACCCGACCTTGAGGTAGATTACTGATTGGGATCCTTGGTTTGGGGTGGCGGGTGAGTTCGGCCGTTATGTTGCCAGCGCCAGAGCTGTGCCTTGTCAAGGCTGTTGGTGAAGGGGCGCTGGCGTCTGTGGGTAGTTGAACCGATCGGTGGAAAAATTTACACAACATAACAAGTCACTGCACCCGACCTGATGTTAAAATTCGAGAAATACCCAAAACTGCTGGCGGCGGGTGAGTTCAGCCGTTATATTGCTTGTCTTATTAGTCAAATAGATTTAGTTTAGTCATTTGGAGACAGCATGTCAGAAGGTAAGTTCCAGAACTATGCTCCACTTAACCCAAACACAGCAGAGAAAAAGTTTTGGGAATGCCTCAAAAAGACATTTCAGAATGAGCCATGCGTAGCTTACTTTAGGTATCCAATTTTTAAACGCACAGGCAATCTCACCAGAGAACCTGACGTTATCTTTATGCACAGAGATTTAGGATTGTGGGTATTTGAGTGTAAAGGGTGCAGTATCGCTAACATTGAAAGTATCGAAGGGCATCAGTGGAAAATGACTAATTGGCATAGGGAAGAGGAATTGCCTATGCTTCAAGCTGAGGATGGCATGCTTGCAATAAGTGCGAAACTCGCAGAACGAAGAGAAACACGAGGACTGGTCACCTCACACTACAGAGTGGTGTTACCCTTTGTTAAAGGGCAAGAATGGCAAGATAAGGGATTTTCTGACTTGCCCTGTACCCAAGGCGTTGTTTTGCTGGAGGAGGATCTCAAGCCATCGACTCTCCGAGAAAAACTACAGTTGGGCACTTGCGAAAAACCACAGCGTCCTCTATCTGATGAACAGTGGCAAAACATCGTTGCTTTACTGGGCGGTTCGCTACCAAGACAAGAACCTAGAGCCATACCCACAGGAACACCACCCGAAAATCCTGTAAGAGTCATCCATTATCTGGAATCTCGCCTTCGTTTTCTGGACGATCAACAGCAAAAGGTAGCTTTTGAGGTTCCAGATGGCCCTCAGCGTGTTAGAGGATTAGCAGGAACAGGGAAAACCGTTCTATTTGCCAAGAGAGCCGCAAAAATCCATGCCGCGCACCCTGACTGGAAAATTGCTTTTGTGTTTTTTACACAGGCACTTTACGACCAAATCATAGGTTTAATCAGTCTTTACTATCGTGAAATGGTTCGGCAGGATGAAGGAGATGTAGAGCCAAACTGGCACAATGTACAAGTACTACATGCTTGGGGTTCAAAAGAGCGTAACGGTTTCTACCGTGACTTAGCCCAAAAATCGGGAATATGTCCTCTGAGTGTCAAGGATGTAAGAGAGAGGATGGGGCGCAACTGCTCTCCATCAGAGGCTTTTGAGTATGTTTGCGATGATCTGGAGAAAAGGGTACCGAACATACCTGTACTTTTTGATGCGATCTTGATAGACGAAGGACAGGATTTGCCCCCATCCTTCTATCGATTAGCTTATAAAAGTTTATCTGACCCAAAACGACTTTATTGGGCATACGACGAAGCACAGGGGATTGGAACCCTGACGGTACCTCGTCCTTTGCATATCTTTGGGCTTAATCCAGATGGAACACCAGTAGTAGATTTAGGTGGGAACAAACTTCCTGATGGAACCATAACCAGCCCTACCTACGAAGGAGGACTGCGCAAGGCACACAATTTAAACCGATGCTACCGAACACCTAAAATGCTTCTCATGGCTGCTCACGCTATCAACATGGGCTTACTGCGACAAGAGGGTTGTTTGCAAGGAGTGAGTAACAAAGAGGATTGGGAAAAACTAGGTTACACTGTTCTGGATGGAGATTTTTCAGATGCAAGTGTCAAAGCTGGCAAAACAGTCACAGTTACGCGCGAGGCAAAAAACAGCCCTCACCCCATAGACAGTGATGATTTTCCTCACAAGGACGCTTTAGGCTCACCTTTACGCATCCAGACTTTTTCGGATGAGTTGGAAGAGCAGGAATGGATTGCTCAACAAGTGGAGGAAGATCTGAAGTTAGGCTTCGACCCTTGGGACTTGTTGATTACTTGCCCCACTGGTGATAAAGAACAGCAGTACTTTGAAGCAATAAAATCTAAACTCTCAAGGCGAGGTATCCAAAGCGTTATTGCAGGTGTTGATACAAATCGGGATATCTTTCGCATGGATAACTGCATCACGATCTCAACAATTTTCCGAGCCAAGGGCAATGAGGCGTGGAAGGTTTATGCTTGCAGATTTCATTGTGCTACCCAGCCATTAGCTTGGAGAGGAGAGTCAGAACTACAGAAGCGTAACGAAGCCTTTGTTGCACTTACACGAGCGCGTATCTGGTGCGTTGTAACTGGGGTTGAGGGTGCGAGCCCAGTTTTTGAAGAATTGAGAGCTATTGTGCAACAGTACCCAAATCTAACCTTTAAAGCATTCAATCAATCCTCATTGAAAAGGATTAATGATGAAGATTTTGAATAGCAAATTAGAAACTCGTATCAATATTTACTACCAATTGTAAGTGCAACATAACAAGTCACTGCACCCGACTTGAAGCTATACTTTAGTCATTACCCAAAACTATAGCTAGGTAGGTTAAGGTTGTCGCCTTAAGATTCTGGGAAACCAATGTGGGGCTACGCCCAGCGACCCATATCATGCCAACCTTTGTATGCTTAGCTATACTGGTGGCGGGTGAGTTCAACCGTTATGTTGCCAGCGCCAGAGTTGTGCCTGGTCAAGGTTGTTGGTAAGGGGGCGCTGGGGTCTCCAGGTAGCAAAGGCAATCGGTGTAAAATCTACACAACATAACGAGTCGCTGCACCTGACCCAGTGTTATGTTCTGAGCAGTTCCTAAAGCTGTTAGTAGCAGGTGAGCTTAGCCGTTAGCCAGCGCGACTTAATCTCAAGTGTAATAATATCCAACATCGAGGAGTTGGAAAGATGAACACAGTGATTACCATTCCTCTGGATGCAGATACAGCGAGACTTTACAGTCAAATTCCTGCTGACCTGCAAAGAAAGTTTCAGTTGTTACCTAACCTTTGGCTGCGCGACCTCATCGTACCACCGCGTTCCCTTCAGGTTGTCATAGATGAAATCAGCCAAAAAGCACAGGAGCGTGGCTTAACTCCTGAGATACTGGAATCTCTGCTGAATGTCGAATGAACCATGCTTTGTTTTTGATACCAATGTTGTTATCAGTGCGCTCCTGTTGAGATGTTCTGTCACTCGTCAAGTCTTTGACAGGGCAACACAGAGAGGCAAATTGCTTATCTCACGTGTGACCGTTGAAGAATTGAGCGATGTCCTGCGGCGCAAAGGATTTGAAAGGTATATAACCGAGGAAGAACGGATGGAGTTCTTGAGCACTTTTGTTAGAGATGGTGTCTTGGTGGAGATTGTAGAGCGCGTGGCGACGTGTCGTGATCCCAAAGACGACAAGTTTCTTGAACTGGCTGTTAATGGCAAGGCAAGATGTGCGTGCCGTTAGATGTACCCAGAGACAAGATGATGAGCAAGCTCAAATGCCCTCATTGCGGGAACCCAGGGATCCCTGTCCTCTGCAAGGTGTGCCTCGGCTCAACTGTGCCTGCGACCTGCAAAGCGTTATGAATCTCTGTTTGAGTCGTAATTGAGAGGAAATAGGTGAGCTATAATTCATAATGGACTTTTCTTTTCATTGCAGGTTGGGTAATGCAAAAACAGGAAGTCCTTACATTACTGGCAAATCACCAGAACACTCTGAAGGACTTTGGCGTAAAGTCTCTAATGCTCTTTGGTTCAGTAGCAAGGGATGAAGCGCAAACAGACAGTGATATCGATCTGCTAGTAGAGTTTGACCGTCCAGTTGGATTGTTCACTTTTGTACGCTTGAAACGATATCTAGAGGAAATTTTAGAGAGTCCGGTTGATCTAGGTACGCCTGACTCCCTCAAGCCCTATCTGCAAGAATCCGTTCTCCGGGAGGTGGTTCGTGCCTTCTAGAGATTGGCAGAACAGAGTAAGATCGGAAATAGAGGCAATTAAGTTAGATGAGGATCCCTCTGGGCCAGGATATATGGTTGTTTCAGACTGCAGGAAAGCAACTTGGGGATCCCAGGTTCCCCTAGTCTGCTTTGGGAGACAGATAAGGGGTATGTTTGTGTTGGCCGGTTAGAGATCGAAGGCAGGGCAAATGTCCCAGACTTATTCGGAATGACTATACCTCTACAGGGGCTGAAGTCGGTGTTGCCAGGGAAAGTCGTATCATTGCTAGATTGAAGTCATGGGATCCCTGACTCTACCCGGTAGAACTGAACTTTATGACTGTCCCTCTGATTCACAACCGTGACGTTCTAGAGAGCCGTCTCAAGGAGATTCCTGCTGAACCCGGCGTATATTTGATGCGAGATGCCACAGATCAGATTCTCTATGTGGGCAAGTCCAAGAAGTTGCGCTCTCGCGTGCGATCTTATTTCCGCTTTACCGGCGACCTGCCTCCTCGCATTCAGCGCATGGTAGCTCAGGTTTGCGAGATCGAGTTTATCGTAACCGACAATGAAAGTGAAGCCCTAGCCCTAGAAGACAATCTGATTAAGACCCATCAGCCCCCTTATAATGTTCTCCTTAAGGACGATAAAAAGTATCCCTATTTGTGTATTACCTGGTCGGAGCCTTATCCCCAGCTTTACATCACCCGCCATCGTCGCCTTGATCGGAATCAAGATAAATATTACGGCCCCTACACGGATGTTGGTCTATTGCGCCACACCCTTGGACTGGTCAAACGGATTTTTCCCTTGCGCCAACGGCCCAAACCTCTGTACAAAGATCGCACCTGTTTGAACTACGACATTGGGCGCTGCCCCGGAGTATGCCAAGGCTTGATCAGCCCAGAAGAGTATCGCAAAACGCTGACTCAAGTGGCCATGATCTTCCAAGGCCAGACAGATGAGCTGATCCGAGAGCTGCAGGAGAAGATGATCCAGGCCGCCGAACAGGAAAATTATGAGGCAGCCGCACGATATCGGGATCAAATTCGCGGTTTGGAACAATTGGGAGAATCCCAGAAGGTCTCTTTGCCTAACTCTACCGTCAGCCGTGATGCTCTGGCCTTGGCCATGAATGATTCACGAGCCTGCATTCAATTGTTTCAGGTGCGGGCAGGCAAGTTGGTGGGGCGGCTGGGGTTTGTGGCCGAAAACCGCGGTGACGACCCAGGCCTTATCTTGCAGCGGGCTTTACAAGAGCATTATCAATACTGCGATCCGGTGGAAATTCCCTCTGAGATTTTGACCCAGTATGAATTGCCGGATCGGGATTTTCTGGAGTCTTGGCTGAGCCAGAAAAAAGGCCGCAAGGTCAGCCTCATTGCTCCCCAACGGCAGAGCAAAGCCGAGCTGATCGAGTTGGTCGAGCGGAATGCCGAACTGGAGCTAACCCGCGCCCAGCGCCTGGCGGATCGGGATGCTGTGGCCTTGGAGCGCTTGGCAGAGGTCTTGGATTTGCCGGATGTGCCCCGTCGCCTAGAAGCCTACGATATTTCCCACATCCAGGGATCCGATGCTGTGGCCAGTCAGGTGGTGTTTATCGATGGCCTGCCTGCCAAACAGCACTACCGCCGCTACAAGATTCGCAACCCTGAGGTGCGCCCCGGTCACTCCGATGATTTTGCCAGCCATGCAGAAGTGGCCCGGCGTCGCTTCAGCAAAATGACCCCTGAGGATCAGCCGGATTTGGTGCTCATCGACGGGGGCAAGGGGCAGTTGTCGGCAGTCATGGCCGTCTTGGCAGATTTAGGGCTGGATCACCTGCCGGTGATTGCCTTGGCCAAACGAGAAGAAGAGATCTTTCTGCCGGGGGATCCTGTGCCCCTGCGGTTGCCGGCCCAAGATCCGGCTCGCTTGTTGTTGCAACGCCTGCGAGATGAGGCCCACCGATTTGCTCTCGCCTTTCATCGCCAGCAACGGAAAGCGCGTCAGCATGCCTCTACGCTGGACGAGATCCCCGGCTTGGGCAAGTATCGGCAAAAGCTGCTGATGGAAGAATTTCGGTCGATTGCCCGCATTCAGGTGGCTTCAGAAGACCAGCTGGCCCAGGTGCCCGGCATTGGCCCGAAGATTGCCCGGCAGATTTACCGCTACTTTCACCCGGAAACTCAGGCGGGATCCCCGGAGACTGCAGGGGTGGAGTAGTTGAGAATCCGCGCAGGGATCCCTGCTCCCCCAGCACTCGGTGGGGTGATATCCACAGAAGCCTGAGCACCCTTCCTCGCCCGTGATTTTACGAGATCACGGGGGAACTTGTAGTGCGGAAAACATCGCTCAAAGCAAAGATGATACATAATCTCAGGGGCAGGCGTTCTTAGTGCCCTAGTACTGCTTGCGAAAACATAGGGGATCCTGATGTTGGCCGGACTCGATGTGCTCCTGGAGAATGCTCCCATTGGGATCTTTCGTGCGGATCTGCAGGGACGGTACCGGTTTGCCAATGCCAAGCTTGCCGAGATATACGGCTATACTTCCTCTGCCCATTTGATGCGCCATCTGTCGGATTTTGGCCATCATCTCTATGCTGACGCTGCCGGTCGTCGTCAGATTTTCCAGGATCTGCTTGCAGGCAAAGTCGGCGATGGGAGAGT
Organism: Synechococcus sp. R50.1; assembly: GCF_047462115.1. Classification (NCBI taxonomy): domain Bacteria; kingdom Bacillati; phylum Cyanobacteriota; class Cyanophyceae; order Synechococcales; family Synechococcaceae; genus Synechococcus; species Synechococcus sp. R50.1. The sequence continues at coordinate 63,015 of NZ_JANSIN010000001.1, forward strand.
GGCCCAAGAGTTTTTGATCCACAGTCGCAAGGGCTTGGACTTGTGGGTGCGAGAACAAATTCAAGTCGTCCGCAATCCAGCAGGGGATCCCCTCTATTTTGAGGGGTATGTGGAAGACATCACGGCGCGGAAGCAGGCTGAACAAGCGCTTGCAGAGAGCCAACTCCGCTACGAAAGGCTGGTTTGCGCTATTCCACAAGCCTTGATGATTTTTAGCCGAGAAGGCCAATGCCTGGAGCTGATTTCTTCCCCGGAGAATACTTATTTTGCTTCACTCTCAGCAGAGCATATTCAGGGAAAAGCAGTGGGAGAGCTGTTCGGCCCTGAGGTTGGCGATCAACTGCAGAGGCTGATTGACCGTTGCTTGAGCAGCGGATCCCAGCAAACCTTGGAATATCCCCTAACCAACTCAGCGGGAGAGCTCCGTTACCAAGAAATTTGCATAGTTCCCTACGGAGCAAATTGCGTGCTTGGCTGCATTCAAGATATTACCGAGCGTAAGCGTCTAGAGCTGGCCTTGTTGGAGATTCAACAGCGATTCTGGGGAATTGTGGAGTCCTGCAATTTGGGCATCTCTCTGCTGCCTCTTGAGCCAGAAGCTAGTCCGCATGGCATGAACTCAGCCCTCAAGGATATAACAGGATATTCTGCAGAGGAATTGAAGGCTTTGCCTCTGGAGGCTTGTATCCCAGACTTGGCCGATGTTGAAACTCTAAAAAAACTTTGGCAGGAGTTGGTTGATGGCCGGCGCAGTCATTATGAATGGGAACATCCCTACACCCGTAAGAATGGCCAAATCATCTGGGTAAAGTCTCAGGTTTATGTTGTGAGAGATGAAGAACAAAAGCCTCTGTTTGCCGTTTACTTCCTGGATGATATTAGCGAGCGCCGATCCATCAAATCTGCTCTTGAGGAAATTCAAAACCAATTGCAGGGGATCTTCAACTTCTGTAGCCAAGGGATTGCTCTGATGAGCTTGGATCCTGATCCCCGGTATCTCAGCCTCAACCCGGCAATGGCAGAGATTACAGGGTACAGCGAGGAAGATTGGTCGGCTCTGAAAGCGGAAGATTACACCCCCTATCCCGAAGACCGAGAACGGGGCGAGATACTCTGGAATGAACTGCTTTCCGGGTACACCAACAACTATGAATATGAAAAGGTGATTTGCCGTAAAGATGGCAGAGAGATCTGGGTTCGCCTGCAACTGTCTGTAGTGCGAAACGCTCAAAACGAGCCTCTGTTTGCCATTCAATTTCTAGAAGACATTTCCGAGCGAAAAAGGGCCGAAACTCACCTGCGAGAAAGTTTGGCCGATCTGGCCCGCAGCGAAGCACGTTACCGCGCTCTTTACGAAGCGATCCCAGATATGCTTTTGCAAGTGGATCGGCAAGGGCTAGTCTTGTCCTATAAGCCCCCCAGAGGATTTGCATCCGCCTATCCCGATGACCGCTATCCTAACCAGTACATTCAGGATCTGTTTCCAGAGCATTGGAAAATCTACTTTGCTCCCTTGTTGGAGAAAGCCTTTCAAACGGGAGAAATTCAGGTTATTGAATATCCGCTTCCTCAAATTTCTCAAGACGCGGCGGAAGCATTGCCGGAATATCGCGAGGCCCGTCTGTTGCCCTTTGGGCCGGATGAGGCCATTGTTTTGGTGCGCGATATCACCCTGCGCAAGCGCCTGGAGCTGGCCCAGCAAACACGAGAAGCTGAATTAACAGCCCTGGTGCAACAGCGAACCCAGCAACTGGAACGCAGTCTGCAGTTTGAATCGATTCTGCGCCGCCTTACCCATCAGATACGGGCAACTCTGGACGAAAAGCAGATCTTGCAGACGGTTGTGAACGAGCTGGGGAAATTTTTGGGCGTTCTTTTTTGCAATGTCGGCCTTTACGATAGCCGCCGAACCTACTCCCTGATCAGCTATGAATACACGACGCTTTCGACCTCTGGGATCGGCGCTCGGGTTCAGATGAAAGATTTTCCCCTCTTCTACGAACAGCTATGGCGAGGCTGGTGCTTTCAACTGTGCGCTCGGGATCGCCAACGGGATCCCGACACTTTGCCCCCTTATTTGACCAAGCTGGCCTGCCCCATTGCGGACGATCAGGGCATTCTTGGGGATCTGTGGCTGGCTCGGCCTCCTGAGGAGAGTTTTAGCGATTGGGAAATCGATTTGGCCCAGCAAATGGCGGCCCAGTGTGCGATTGCCCTGCGACAGGCCAGGCTCTACCTCAGCAGCCAGGCTCAGGTGACGGAATTGAAAAAACTCAGCCAAATTAGGGATAACTTCCTGGCCGCCGTCTCCCATGAGCTGCGCACTCCCCTTACCAGCATTAGCCTCTCGGTTCACCTGCTGAAACTGAGCCATCAAGTTTCTCCTCTCACCCCCAAGCAAATCCAGTATCTTGAGGTTCTGGAGCAGGCGTGCGAGCAAGAGATCTCCCTAATTAACGATCTTCTGGATCTACAAAATTTGTCGGGCAATACGCTCAAGCTGCCCTCTGAGCAGGTTAACCTGCCTCTCCTTTTGGCACCTCTTATCAATCGGTTCCAAGACCGGATGCGCAAGCGGCAGCAAACCCTAGAAGTTCACTGGGATCCCCACCTGCCCTATCTGCACACCCATCCCCGCCTGTTGGAACGCTTGGTCTGTGAGCTTTTGACCAATGCCCACAAATTCACGCCCGCCGGCGAACACATTGTCCTAGAGGCTGTTGCTTTAGGTTCCGACCGCTGGGAGCTGCGCTTGACCAACACGGGCACCACCATTCCCCTCGAAGAACAAGAACGCATTTTCGAGCAGTTTTATCGCATCCCCCACTCGGATCCCTGGCAGCAGGGGGGAACAGGCTTGGGATTGGCTCTGGCCCAAGCCATTGCCAACCACTTGGGCGGCTCTTTGCAGGTGGAAAGCACTGCCCACCAAACCACGTTTATTCTTCGCTTGCCCGCAGCAGAATCTTGTTGACGATTCGGTTTGGGCCACTTATGGTGAGATTTACCATATGGGGGGCAGGGTGAAGGTAGCGCTGTTGCAACTGAACTACATCGTCGGCGATCTAAGCGGAAATGCCGAGCGCATCCGTTCAGCGGTTGAGGCAGTGGCGGCGGCGGGAGCAGAGTTGGCCATCACCTCCGAGCTGGCGTTGCTGGGATATCCACCCCGCGATTTGTTGCTCTATCCGGCCCTGGTCGAGAGGGCAAGCCAGGTTTTGCAGCACTTGGCCAGCCGGTTACAGGCCAGCATTCCGGTAGTCGTGGGATCCGTGCAGCCCAATCCTCTGCCTGAGGGTCGGCCCCTTTACAATGCTGCTGCCTGGCTGGAGGGGGGCCAGATCCGCCATTGGTTCCAGAAGTCGCTCTTGCCCACCTACGATGTCTTCGACGAAGATCGCTATTTTGAGCCGGGATCCCAGCCCCAACCCATCGAGTACCGTGGCCGCCGCCTGGGCTTTACCATTTGTGAAGACATTTGGAACGACCGCGATTTTTGGCAGCACCGCCGCTACCACTGGGATCCGGTGGAAGAGATGGCCCGCTGCGGTGCCGACCTGCTGATTAACCTCTCGGCTTCCCCCTTCAGCCTGGGCAAACAGAAGTTGCGGGTGGAGATGCTGGGATCCCTGGCCCGCAAGCACGCCCTGCCCATTCTCTACGTCAATCAGGTGGGGGGCAATGATGATTTGATCTTCGATGGGGCCAGTTGCGCCCTAGATCGCTGGGGTCGGGTTGTGGCCCAAGCGGCTGCCTTTCAGCCGGATCAGCTCATCCTGGATGTGGACGAGTTGACCCAGTCTCCCAACCCAGACCAGAATCCACCGACTACGGGATCCCGCTGGCCGACCGAGCCGGAAGCTGAGCTGTACGAGGCGTTGGTTTTGGGCACCCGCGATTACGTCAGCAAATGTGGCTTTCGCGAGGTGGTATTGGGCCTGTCGGGGGGGATCGACTCTGCCGTAACTGCTGTGATCGCCGCCGATGCTTTGGGGCCGGAGCGGGTGCTGGGGGTGCTCATGCCCTCTCCCTATTCCAGCGCCGGTAGCTTGGCCGATGCCTACCAACTGGCGCAAAACCTGGGGATCCCGACCCTGAAGCTGCCGATTCAGTCCATCATGGAGAGCTACCACCAGCTTTTGGCAGAGCCCTTTGCCGGCCTCCCCCCAGACATCACGGAAGAAAACCTGCAATCTCGCATTCGCGGCACCCTCCTCATGGCCCTTTCCAACAAGTTCGGGCGGCTGCTGCTGACCACAGGCAACAAATCAGAGCTAGCAGTGGGCTACTGCACCATTTACGGGGATATGTCCGGCGGCCTGGCGGTGATTTCCGATGTGCCCAAGACCTGGGTGTACCGCTTGGCTCGCTGGATCAACCGACAGCAGGAGCGGATCCCGCTTGCTACTCTGACCAAGCCCCCCTCGGCAGAATTGCGACCCGGCCAACAAGATAGCGACAGCCTGCCCCCCTACGACCTGCTGGACAAGATCCTGCAGCGGCACATCGAGCAGCATCAATCCGGCCCCGAGTTGGTGGCTCAAGGGTTCGATCCCGACATCGTGCAGCAGGTGCTGCGGCTGGTTCAGAATGCCGAGTTCAAGCGACACCAAGCTCCCCCTGGGCTACGCATTACCGATCGCGCCTTCGGCACCGGCTGGCGGATGCCAATCGCCAAGCGGCAGGAAGGGATCATCTAATGGAACTAGTGGGATACCCTCACACCAGCTCCTCCGTCAGAGGGAGAAAGGGAAAGATTCGGCGCTGTCGGAATTGCTTGGAGTAGTTGGTGCCCGCTCAAGCTTTGTTGCCATTCAGAACGGCTACAACTGGTGCAGTCACGCTTCCTGCTCAATACCCTGCTCAATACAATAAAGGGCCTGCAAGCCAGCAGACCCAAGGAAAAGCCAAAAGGCGGTAAGTTGAGGTCTCTTAGATCAGGCCCAGCCAGGAAGCAACGCCTTGGCCCGTCACCGCTTCGATGACAATGGCCAACACAAAGCCAATCATGGCAGCCCGACCGTTGAGGCGCTCGGCATACTCGTTAAAGCCAAACTTGGGCTCAGACAAATTGGGATTAGACATGAGAACCTCCAGGGTAAATGGGAACGACAGGGAGTGGGATCCGTAAAGAACGAAAACGAGAACGGCACTTGACCTTCAGTATAGTTTGCATTTCTTCATGATCGCAAGCAAGGTGGTCACCCGCTGCCGATGGCGGCGATGATCTGCCGCGCCAGGGGAATGGCCGCCTCATAGGCTTTGCCCTGATGCAGGTGCAGCACCAGCGTCCAGTTGGGATCCGGCAGGGGCCAAAAGGCCAGCAACCAGGCTTGAAAATCTTCTGCCCAGAGAATTGGTCGTCCTCGTCGTTGAGGATTGAGGATGGTGCCAGACTTGGCTGCCACCGGGATCCCTTCTGGGGCAATGCCGCGACAGGTGCCCGCTGTTGCCGCCAGGCTCATGCCGGCATGGAGAGCCTCCCAAATCCAAGCCGGTAAAGAGAAAGCGGGCAGAGAGACCTCGCCAGAAAGGGGTACACCTCGGCGGGCAATCACGCCCCCATAAACCAACAGCTCCCAGGGATCTACCGGCCCAGCCAGACCGGTCGCCAAGAGCGGAGCCGGAGTTGTATTCTGCACACTCCCTAGGCCGAAGCGCCGCAGCCACTCCACCAGGGTATCGGCCCCCAGCTCCCAGCCCAACTGGTAAAAATGCACGTTGCAAGAGTGGGCCAGGGCCTGGCGCAAGTTCAAGGTTCCATGTCCGCGGGGATCCCAGCAGGGTAGGCGGCCCAACCCCAGTTGCGGCGGCGGATCCCACCAACCCGGACAGTGGATCAAGCGCTCCCCAGAGCTGATCCCGGTCTGCAGAGCAGCGGCGGCAACGGCGCATTTGACGGTTGAGCCAGGGCTGGCCCTGATTCTGGAAGCCTGCTCCGGCTGCCAAACCCTTGTTAAACGACCGGTGTTTAGGTCGAGGACGGCGGCAAAATCGCGCGGATGGGGCAGCCCTGCAGATTTCCCCTGCAAGCCCCAGGTCAAAGCAGAACCCAACAGCCAGGCTCCACAGGTGCGACGGTTCATCTGCTGTTGGCCCCGAAAACCCAGCCAGACAAAAGCGGATCCCTGTTACAAAAATTCGGAAATCGCAGCCTTCTCACGGACTAGGGTAATCTGAGTTCAGGTCAATGGAGATAACCCTCATGGCAATTCAGCGTGGTGCCAAAGTCCGTGTGCTGCGGAAAGAATCCTACTGGTATCGGGATGTGGGAACGGTTGCGGCGGTGGATACCAGCGGCATTCTCTATCCGGTGATCGTTCGCTTCGACAAAATCAACTACTACAACATCAACACCAACAACTTCCGCGAAGATGAGCTGGAGGTGTTGGAAGCTCCCAAGCCTAAGGCCAAAGCCGCTGCGGCCAGCTAAGCCCACAAGAGTTTGGATGCCGGGAGCTGGGTTGCTTGAGCAAGTCGTTCTGTGCCTGAACTGCCGGAAGTTGAAACAGTTCGGCAAGATTTGCAACGCCTCACCCTGGGGCCGCGGATACTTGCGGTGGAGGTGCTCCTGGCCCGCACCATTGCCTACCCTGCAGGGGAGATGTTTGGGCGGAGCCTGATTGGCACCCGTTTTACCCAGTGGCAGCGGCGAGGAAAGTATCTCCTGGGATCCCTGGATTCGAGAGCTGTTCTGGGCGTGCATCTGCGCATGACCGGGCAGTTGCTCTGGGTGCAGGGATCCACCCCTTTATCAGCTCACACTCGTGTTCGTTTGGCCTTCGAGGAAGGGTGGGACTTGCGCTTTGTGGATCAGCGCACCTTTGGCCAGATGTGGCTGGTGCCCGCCGGTGTTGAGCTGGAGGCGGTGATCCCCACCCTGCAGACTTTGGGGCCGGAGCCCTTTTCGCCAGCTTTTTCTGAGGCCTATTTCCAGGCTGCCCTGCAGAAGAGCCGCCGTCTTATTAAAACCGCGCTGCTGGATCAATCGCTGGTAGCCGGGGTGGGCAACATTTACGCCGACGAAGCCCTGTTTCTGAGCGGCATTCACCCTTTGACGCCAGCAGTTCAGCTTTCGGATGTGGCCAAGGCACGCCTGCGAGAAGCTTTGATCGAGGTGTTACGGGCCGGGCTGGAGCAGCGGGGCACCACCTTGCGGGATTACCGGGATCTGCGTGGGCTCAACGGCAACTATCAAGGGCAAGCGTGGGTGTACGGTCGGGAAGGGGATCCCTGTCGCCTCTGTGGCACCCCAATTCAGCGGATGAAGCTGGCAGGTCGGTCGGCTCACTTTTGCCCCCACTGCCAGCCACTCAAAACCCCCCTCTCCCTTGGGGAGAGGGGTTGGGGGTGAGGGGGAGCGCTTGGGCTCCGGAGCAGCTACCATCGCCAGTGCAGGGGATCCGGTGAAAAGAATGGCATGGCTCCGGTTCACAAAGCTCTGGGGTGGGGCGAGTTTGCTCGGCTGGGTGGTCTTCCCAGGGGCTTCGGCCTTTGCCCAACTGGAGTTGGATGCCCAACTGGGCCGCTCCCAAATTGTTTTTCCCAGCAAAGATTGCCCCGCCTGCAACCTAACGGGGGCAGAACTGCCGGGAGCTGACCTCAGTGGGGCCAACCTAAAAGAAGCGATCCTCAGACAGGCCAATCTCCAAGCTGCCGACCTCTCCCAAGCGATCCTCAACTTGGCCGATTTGAGAGGGGCCAATCTGAGTGGCTCAGCTCAGGCAGGGGCTTTCTTGTGGGAAGCCGATCTGGCGCAGGCCAACCTGCAGCAGACAGATCTGACGGGTGCCAATCTGCAGGTGGCCAACTTAAGCGGGGCCGACTTGCGTCGAGCCATCCTCACCGGCGCCGACCTCACAGGGGCCAAGTTACACAATGCCGATCTGCGGGGGGCCGACCTGCGAGGCGCTTTTCTGGAGGGGGCGGATCTGACCGGCGCCCTGTACAATGCCCAAACCCGGCTGGATCCCACCTTTGACCCCCAGGCCCGCGGCATGGTCTTGGTGAAGCCATAACCCCCCTCTCCCCAAGGGAGAGGGGCTGGGGGTGAGGGCGCTTTATTTGGGATCCCCCCTTGGGCAGATTAAAACCAGCACCCCCTCGGCTGGGATCCCCTGCCATGACTTCCCCTGTCCGCGTTCTCATTGCCGACGATCATCCCCTCTTCCGGCTGGGGCTGAAGTTTGCCCTGCAAGCCCAAGGATTTGAGGTGGTGGCCGAAGCCGAGACGGGATCCCAGGCCGTCCACCATTGTCGCAGTTGCCCCATCGACGTAGCCATTTTGGATGTGCGCATGCCGGATGGGGATGGGATCGCCGCCTGCCAGCAAATCACCGAGCTGGGCCTGCCGGTGGTGGTGGTGATGATGACCACCTTTCAGGAGCCGGGTCTGATTGAGACAGCCCGCCGCGCCGGGGCCAAAGGCTACCTTTCCAAAGAGACCGACCCGGCGGAATTGGCCCGCGTCATCCGTCAGATTTTGTCCAACCCCGAACGAGACTGGCTGCCTGCCCGACAGGAGCTGCCCAAGCTCACCCCCCGCGAGCTGTGTGTGCTGCAACTGATGAGCGAGGGCTTGGCCAACAAACAGATTGCCCGCCGTCTGGGCCTGAGCATCGAAACCGTCAAAGAATACGCCAGCGCCGCCTACCGCAAGCTGGATGCTAGCGACCGTGTCACCGCCCTGCTCAAAGCACAGCAACTGGGGATCTTGTGAATTGGAGAAAGGGCTTGGGGATTCCCCCCAGAGGTGGGGATTTGCAGTGGCCATGATCACCGCCATACTGTTGCTAGCTTGGCATCTTGACAGGGATCCCTGGGGTGCCGCCTTCCCCTTCCCATTGATTTCCCATTGATACGGTATGTCTGCTCCTTCCACGCTGCTGCTCAAGCTCACCCTGCGCTTGCTCGCCTCTTTGAAAGCACGGGTAGATCAGCGCAAGATTCGAGAGCGGGGCTTTGTCCTGCCGGTTGCCATTTTGATCGTGCTGGTCTTGAGCTTGGTGACGGTGGGGCTGCTGACCCGCTCCACTCAGCGCAGCATCCAAACCCAGGTGGAACGAGCGGGGCAAACCATTAGCCGACAACTGAATACGGCCATTGACCGGGCTAGAGCTAAGATCGAGTACCTAGTTCGGGATCCCCGCCTGCCCAACAGCGCCCCGACGGATGCGCAATTTGCCGCAGCCCTCATCAACGATGGGGCAGGGGGTCTGCTTCCTCGGGATCCCGATGAGCCCTACATCCTCCCCGACGAAACTCAGTTCGTGATCGCCACCAACATTCAGGTGGAGGATCCGCAAAATCCGGGACAAAACTTGAACGTCCGGGTTCAGGCGCCCGCTTGGTGGTTCTTGGCGGATACCGACAACAATGGCATCAATGACTCCGTAACGGTTTATACTATTCTGAACACCCGTCGGGCTGCCGGCAGCGACTTTGAGGCTAACCTGACGGATACCGAGCGGGCGCGGCGGCTGCTGATCCGCAGTGGGCCACTGCAGGGTTCGGCCTTGGCGGGGTGTACCGATTCTCCGGCTGAACAGACGGTCAACCCCAACGTGGGGGATTGGTTCCAGGTTGGCTCTGCGTTGTACAAGCCCTTTCAAGTCTATGCCGTCACCTTGCCTATTGCGGGTGCCGACTCCACCACCCGTGCCATTTCGGCTTTGCAATTTCAGCAGGATCGGCGGAGGGATCTGCTTAACAAATGGGGAGCCTTCAGCCGCGGCGACCTAGAGTATTTCTTCACTCCTGGCTACAACTGGAACGGTGCCATCTACGCGGGGGGCAGCCTCTTTTTCCGTTACGCCAGCAACAATTTGTTCCGAGCTTTCACCATCAGCTCCGAGCAGTCTTGCTTCTACATGCCTGTCGATAACTCTGAAATTACAGCCTTTGGCGAGCTGGTGGCAGGGGCTATCGGTTACCCCGGACAGGGCCAAAGTGACACGCTAATTTTCGATGCCCATCCTGGTGTGGCGAATGTACCGCCAAGTGTGCCGCTTCCCCGCCTGAATAACCTCAATTTCGATTCGGTTCAAAACAACGCAGATCCTGAGATGGTAGCTCTGGATCCGCTGGAGCTACAGCTTTTCGGTCGAATCCGTAACCGGGGAGACTATGGACAGGATCTGAGCGGATGGGCAACTTCTCCCATCAACGCGAAGAGGTCTCCTGCTTCCGGCCCGGCGGGACGAGTTAAGTCTGGCAGCTTTCAGCCGGGTGCTGATCAAGTTTGTCCTCCCTATGTGGACGATGTGTATCGGGCCGACAACCGCTTTGGCCCCAAGGCCAGCTACGATCGTCCACCGCTAACCCCTGATGCGACAAGGGGCTGCAACGTGGACACTTTCGCCGAAACGTTTGGTGCAAATGCTGGTGCTCCGATCCCTGGGGATGCTCAGAACAACCAGAGGGAATCTCTAACGCAAGACAACCCACCCCCAGGCGCCCTTTCCGAGGTGGGCTTGGATGGCTATTGGGAGCGGCGGGCCCGTGTGGAAGGTCTGCGGGTGATCGTGGGCCAGCGGCTGGAACTAACCCGCACCGATTCTTTGCCTTTGCCTTTGGTGCCCACCGGGGATCCCAACGATCCCACCAAGCTGCAGGCCATTTTCATCAGCAACGAGGCGCGGCAACGGCTGACCTTGAGAGATAACCCGGCGGCAGTGCAGGCCACGGCCGTCTACCACTACAGCCACCAAGACGGGCGCTTCCCGGTAGCTTGCTTGGCCACGGTGGCCCACCCCGGCACTCCTTGGAGCTTGCAGCGGGCTTCCACGTTCCCTGCCGGCGACCAAGCCAGCCAACTGGGCATCAACTTCTTCACCGGCGAGGGCACCAATGTCTGGGAATATGACCCTGCGCCCATGCGTGAGCGGCTGCGTCCTGGGACGCCCCTGTGGACAGCTTTGACGAACCTGGCCAATTTTGCCGGCGATCCCGATGGGGCCTATCCACCCAAGCAAGAAGCGGGCCGCATTCACCCGGATCCGTTTATCACTGCCTTTGGCAACTTCTCAGAGCTGCGGCGGGTGATCGATACCGTTAACCGAGGTACCCCCGTTAGCCAACTGAGCCTAGCCGACCAGACCACGCTGCAAACGGCAGGCTGCATGTTGGGCATGCTGGCCGACAACATTCTGCGCATCGAGGAGGCTGCCCGTCAGCAAGGTGGCGGCAGTAGCAGCATCGGGGGCGGTGGTTCTGGTGGCACCAGCTCTGGATCTGGGAGCTCGTCCCCAGTTCTCGGCAGCCTCTGGAACGACATTCAAGCCAGCCGAGCTGGGAACCGAGAGGCGGCCAATCGGTTTTATCTGCCGCTGCGCTACATCTTCCCGACCACCAGTTTCAACCAGACGGATACCCTGGAAACGGAGCGGCGCAGCGCTTACTCCTTCCTTCCGAGCACAGTCAGCTATCAGGCTGTAACCAACTTAAACGAGGTTGCTCTGGAGCCCCGTTCTGGAATTGGCAACTGGGCTTTGCCCCATGCCCCAGCCAATTGCACTGCTGCTGGCCCCAATAGCAACCAATTTGATCTCATTCGGATTGGCAACCAGTGTCATCGCGTGCCCTTCAAAGATTCCGTCTTCTACGATGGCCGCGAGGCGATGGCGGTGCGGGCCCTCAACATCGACCTGGCCCTGCTGACCAACAACGTCGCCAATCAGAACAGGGGGTTCATCAACGGGGATACTTGGCTGCCTGCCGGCATTGGCGAGGGCCGAGAAGGGGGCATTTTCTACGCCTTCCGGGAAGATGCCGTGCGGGAAGATGCCATTGCCCGCCCACCCTTGGGCACCTTTAGCACTTACCTGACCAACTGGCGCAACCGAAATGCCCGCGGTGACTTGGGCAGCGACGGTATTATGAACGCCGGTCAGCCGAATCGAGGCGCGGCCAATGGCCAAACGGTCTGGGATCCCCCTGTTTCCGAGCAAGGTCTCAGCCCCAAACCGGTGGACTACTATGCCGATCCGGATCGGCGGCCCTATGGCTTCCGGCTGCGCAATGGGGCAAGGCTGGCTCGCGGCGGGTTTAACCTCGATGAGGCTGTCTTTGGTCTCTCCTTTGTTTCTGATAACCCCGTCTACATCCAAGGAGACTTTAACCTGCACCAGACGAGGAACGGGCAGCGGCTGGAGGAGTTCACAACTCTCCTCAACTTCGGGGCGGATGGCCTCTACAGAAACTTCTACGGGCGGCTCCGGAAGGATGAAGACCGGCGCTTTGCCCGGGCAGCCCAGGATCTCTGGCGGCCGAGCGACGTGTTGGGCGACTCGGTGAACATCCTTTCTGCCGATTTCTGCGACGGCAGCATCGACGACGGCTTTGTCCAGGATGGCACCCTCAACGGCGGCGGCAGCAGCTACGTGCCCGGTCAAGACTACGCCGGTGGACGGGCCTCAGCCCCTCGCCGCAGCGACTACTACGGCTGCAGCGGGGATAACCTGGGATTCAACACCTCCTTCCTCAACCAGGCCCTGGTAATCCGCGGCAACAACTGGCCGGCTCCGGATCCGAATAGCGCTGGTGCTGGCGTTCTGCGCTTTGACAACACCAACGGGGCCCAGAACCTGGGTGACAATACCAACCAACCGGGTTGGCCGGATGTGTTTGCCCGCGACACCATCTTTGCCCGCCGCAACAGTACCGATGCCAGCTCCGGTCAAGCTGACCGAACCGCAGGGCTGGGCGTGCCCGAAGTGCGGCTCTTGCGGGCACCCGATACGGGCTATGCCAACTTTGGGGTGCGCATCTCGGCTTTGGGCAACCCGGTGCTGGATACCTCCCGCTGGCTGCTGGTGGCTCCACTTGGGCCTTGCCCCGAGCCTGAAGGAGGCGGTGGCCTATTGGCCGAGTACTACAACGGCTGGCTCAGCAGCCCGCAGAACCAGTACAACCGCAACACAGGGTTTGCCGACCCCAATAATCCTCTAGGTCCTGTAGGTCTGCTCCAAACTGCCCAAAACCGCAACCTGCCCTACCTGCGGGCGGTGCGCTGGCCGGATCCGATATTCCCCGTCGACTGGGAACCGATGCCGGACGCCATCGGCCAGTACAACAACGGCTACACCAGCAGTGCGCCCACGTGTAATCCAAATGGGAGCGGTGGGCAGCGCTGGGCCTGCGTGCGCGATGCTATCAGTAATGCGGATGGCACCGTCAATCCGAGCAGCTTTGCCCGCAGCGGCCCTGGTTTCCCCTGGTGGGGCGGCTTCCAGTACCGGTTCGGCGGGAGCAACGATCTGAATTCCAACTCTCCCTTTAAGCGGCGGCTGTATAATAGCACCCCTGCTTGCAACGCCACGCTGATTGATACTATTTTTCAGCCACCCCTCACCATCCTGCAGCCCCTTTGCCGCCTGTCGGTGCCGATTCTCTCGCCGCCGAATCTTTGGGAGCCTCGGCCACCTTTCAACCCGCCTGATCCCAGTCCTGATCGGCGGGATCGCGGCGACTGGTTCTGGATGCCCAGTTGCGGAGAGCCGGACGGCAACAACCGCCTGCCGAACGCGCCCATCGATGCGGATGATATCGGCTATTCCTATAAGCCTGTCGGCAACCCTCGCATTGGATACAGGCTCCTCCCCAACGGAGAAGGAACTAGCGAGCTCGTATTCAACAACCCCAACCAGTTCAACTTCCTGCGCTCCTGCTGGCGGCGCAGAAGCGGTGGATCCGGCAGCGGCAACAACAACGGCAACGACTTCTTCGTCGTTCGCTGGGTAGGGGAGATCTATCCGCGCTGGCCGGGCCTGCAGAGCTACCGCATCCTCGATGCCGATGATGGCGTGCGGTTGATCATCCGGCGCAACCCCGGCTACACCCCTCCCAACCCCGCGGAGCCAGCCACCTTCATCAACCGCGGAGTTTGGAACGGCACTCCCCTCAACCTAGGGCCGGACGCGGCAGGGGCCGAAGCCTGGCAGGATAGCGGCAGCAACATGGTCACCCTGCGCTTGGAGCTGGAGTGCGCGCCTGCAGAAGGGCCTTCTCCTTACCTCGTGGAGATCCAGACCTATGAAAATAGCGGCAACGCTCGCGTGCGCTTTGCCACCCGCGATGGCAGCGAGCTGGAAGACTACGACCTGCGCTACCTGAAGCCGCTGCCGGGGGTGAATAAACCTTGCGAGCCAGATCCGATCAAGGGTAGCCAGCTAGATCAAGATCAAAATCCTGTTCAGCGCTCCTGCGCGGTCAGCCTCAATTGTGATCCCAGGTGGACTGACTGGACGCCCGCTTGTAGAACCGATATTTGTCAACCCACCACCATCACCCAGACCAAAACAGCCACCTTGCCTGCCGGTTGCTCTGGCACTCCGCCAACACCGCAAACTCGGACGATCACCTGCTACCCTCAGTACAACTACGGGCCTTGGTCGGATTGGACGCCTCAGTGTACCCAGCAGCAGCAGTGCAGCCGGGCTACCATTACGCAGAGCCGCAGCCGCACGGTTACGCCGCTGTGTCCCAGCCAAAGCCCCTTTACTGAAACCCAAAACCAAACCATCACTTGCCAACCTCCGGGGGCTACCTGCACCTATACAGACTGGACTCCTGCGTGCACGGTGGCCAACGGCGGCCTGCAGATAACTCAGAGCCGCACTGAGACCTGCACCTCGATTTGCGGGACCACCACCCGGACGCAAACCCAAACGGTTACCTGCCCGAAGACTTGCAACTACAGCGAGTGGAGCCCCTGGTCACCCCCAGATTGCAGCCAGGTTCAGGTTGCCTGCGGCCAAACTAGAACGGTTACCCAAACTCGAACGCGCAACCTGATTGCCAGCACCAGCAGCCCCACCTGTCCAGCAACCGAGACGCAGACGCAAAATCTCACCTGCCAGGGGCCTCCCTGCGGGCCGAGCGTCTTTGCCCCAGAAACTCGTTCCAAGAGCCCCTTGGGCGAGTGGATGGCAGCCAAGCCCAACACGGTGGAGCTGCGCCCCATTCAGGCAGTCGAGGCCGATCCGGAGCCGGAGACCATCAGCGTGAATACGGTGGCTGCGGCTCCTGCCGAGGGCGTAACCATTGCTCTGCAGCCGGAGCTTTCCCCGGTGCTGGAAGTGAAAGCAGGGGTGCCCAAGCCGTCTAAGTGGCCTAACCCTGCTGAAGCTTTGCAGGCGGCCTTCAACTGGATGTTTGGCGAACCGGCCTATGCTGCCCGTGCCGGACTGAAGGGCAATTTGCTCTCCAGCCAGATAGCCAACCCCAGCAAAGAGCCGGGCATCCGCCCTGCTGAGAATATTGGAGCTAAGATTTCTGGAACTCCTGCTGTGGGTACCGATGACTGGGCCCGGCAACTGCGGCGGCAACTGCTCAACGGCAGTGGAGAAATTCGCTGTGGCGATGAACAGGTCACTCCCTCAGACGGTGGCTTCTGGGTGCCGGGGGTATTTCGCCCCAACTTCAACGACCGCTTCAAGTACACCGCCTACACGGGTGCCAGCCGACCCAGCACTCTGCGTACCTCTCCTAAAGGTGCCGATCCTACCTTCGAGGATCTCAACAAGAATGGCATTTGGGATCTGGAGGAGCCTTCAAATGTTTTGGAGCGGGATCCGCTGTTTGGGTTAGACTTGCCGGATCGGCCAGAGCTAGAGATCCAACCCCAGATGGCGCTCAACCCTTACGCCCGCGTCAACAAAAGCGCCGCGACCCAAGCCTACACTCCCGCGTCCAAGTATGCGGACGGATACTACATTAACCACAAGGGCAGTGAAGATATTCGCAATGGCCTCTGCTTCTACGTCAAGCCCAACGGCAACACCATCCAGGTTCAGATCGACCGTAACGGCGGCGATGGCGATGGCCTGGTCTGGGTGGATGTGGAGCCGTTCACCCTGGACCTGAACAAGACTCCCACTGGCTTTGCCGGCGAAAACCCGGTGCTGGGGGTAATCCTGGATGAGGTGACCCGTCGGCCCATTCCCATTCCCCGCTTCCAAGAGCTGGCTTCAACCGATGTGGACCAGCGCCGCCGCAACGACAACGGCACCCAAAACCGGCAGCTCCAGCCGGCCAGGGAAACGCGGGTAAATGCCATTGCCATCAGCGGTGTGATCCCGTCTCGGCTGAATCAGACGGGCGGGGGCATGCACAACTTCCTGCGCCTCAACGAGCTGTGGAGAGATGTCAACCTCTTTTTCAGCGGCTCGATGATCCAGCTCAACTACAGCACCTATGCTACCGGCCCCTTCCTGCAGCACAGCTTTGAGCCACCCGATCTGGTAGCCGATCCAACCTTTGTGCGGGGCTACGACTACTACTACCCACCCAACCGCCGCTTCGGCTACGACGTGGGTCTGCAAATTGCCCGTCGTCCCAGCGCGGTGTCGGCCCGCTTCCAATTCCCCTCCAATACCCGCACCGAGTTCTTGCGAGAGCTGGATCCTCAGGATCCGTATGTGCGGCGGCTGCGCTGTGCCTTGCAACAGCAGCCAGGTGTTCCTCTACAGGCTGCTGCTCAGATTGGAGGCTGCAACGAATTCAACTGATATTGACTTCCCAAGCTGGGGGTAAATTCAAAGTAGGGGCAGCAGGCAAACACGGGAGGGGATATGAAAAAGTGGCGGCTTTTGCGGCAGCAATTGGAAGCAGAGGGCTTCACTCTCATAGAGGTCTTGGCCTCCGTGATTATCGTGGCTATTGCCATGACTGCCCTTGCCCCTGCCCTTACCTTGGTTGCCTATCGGCGGGCCATGACCGAGCGCGTGGAGGTAGCCAATCAACTGGCCCAGGCCGAGGTGGATCGGATCCGCACGCTGGTTGACCTGGAGCTGGCCGCTAACCCAGTTGCCTTTCAGAACCCGGCTCAGTTGGCCCGTCTGCCCAGGATTGGAGCAAACCCCTTGGCCAATACCCCGCCTCCTGCTGATATGGACAACCCCGGCCCCAACTACTCCATTCGTTTGGCTGAAGTTCAGGTGCCGGGGCGAAACCCCGAGGTCTATGTCATCCAAACCTTTCGGGATAGGGGCAGGGAATGCATTGACCGACGCAACAACACCGTCATCTCAGGGGTTCCCTGCAGCTTTATGATGGGAGTCAGGGTCTACCATCGCTTTTCCTTTAACCCAAACACTCGGCAAGCTCTTCCTGGCCTGCGCGCTGAGACGGTCTCCGCCAATCAGAACTTGGCCAATGCCGATGTGTGGCTCTTTCCCATGGCCAGCTCGATTGTGGAAGTCAACCTGGCTGCCAATTTGGGGGATGTTTGCCGCGCCGTTTTGGCCGACGTTCAAGCCAGGGGTGGAACACCGACCAACAACTGCAATGCCTTCCCGCTGCCCAGCCCAAGCCCTACCTCGCTTTGAAGCGACGGGTAAGCTCCTCCTGCAGGCTCACAAAAAGGTGGTGTTTTCCTATGTTCAAGGTTTTTCGCCACAGGGTTTACCAGAGTGCGGGGTTTACCCTCATCGAGCTTTTGGTCTCGCTGCTGATTGCCTCCATCTTTCTCCTGGCCACCGCGATGATTGTCATCGAGACGATGCGGCTGGATCGGGAAGAGACGGGCCGCACCCAGGTGCAGGCGGAGCTGACCCAAGCCATGCAGCATATCCAGCAGGATCTGGCAGAGGCGCTTTACATCTACAACGATGCGGAACAGCCCAACGGAGACGGAACGCCAGATCTCATCCAAAGGCTTTACACTCCTGGATGGATTCGCCGCCCCGATGGTGCCGTTCCGGTTGTCGCTTTTTGGAAGCTGAATCCGATCCCACGCGATTGCTATCAAGGCCCTCCGGCGTTGCAACAAATCCGAGAAGGCCGAGTAACTTTGAAGGAAAGACCTTCAGGCATTTCCCAATCTGATTGGGAAAACATTCGCAGCCGCCGCAACATCTACACCTTGGTTGTGTATTACTTGCAGCGCAACTACAACAACGCCGGTAACCCAGACGGCAGCACCCCCTGGGAGGGTAATGCGCGCATTGCTAGGTTTGAGTTGCAACCTCTTAATGACACATGCACTGAGCGCAGCCGATTTTTTGTCGAGGATCCGGATCCCTTCCGGGAAGGCTTTCTGGTTTGGCCCTCTGAGCAAGCTAGGGCTCGCCAAACTCCCATTGCTGGGGCAGGCAATCAAGGTAATCGACTGGTAACTCTGGTCTCCAACATCTTCAGCAGCCGGCAGGACAGCCCCCAGGTTGCTCCCCCTTGCCCACAGGGCTATGCCTTTGGAGGAGGCCGACCCAACGGGGTTACCTTCTCGGGGTTGGGGGTCAATCAGAACGATGTGGGTTTTTATGTCTGTGTCCGGCGCGGTGGCTCTGCGAGCCTTCCCCAAGATGTGATTGTGAACATTACAGCAACCGCTATGGAACGCTCCAACCCTGGTTTGTTCCGGCGCTACATTCAAGATGCGACGAGTGTCGATGCGGAACAGGTGTCGCGGTACTTGACGGCGATGCAAACTCAAGTTTTGGCCCGTGGTGTGTTCAATCGTCAAGCCTAGTCAAGCCCATATGACTTGCCCAGAGGGGGGATTCCTGCCTATGCTGGCCTCGGTGAGCGGATCTAGACGGATTGCACCTGCCCAGACAAGGGGCTTTACGCTGATAGAAGTCTTGGCGGTTATTGTCATCATCGGCATCTTGGCTGTGCTGGCCGTTCCCTCTGGGATCAACATCTGGGCGCGGATCCAGCTTGAGGATGCGCAGAACAGGGTGGAGCGAGCCTTGCGCACTGCCCGCACTAACGCCAGAGCCTCTCTCCTGGGCCGAGCTTGGGTGGTGCAGGTGGACAATTCGGATCCGATCGTTCCGACTCTGGTCATCCAAGATGGGGAGGGCCTTTGCGATGAACCCACCCCTTGTCAGCGAATTCGCCTGAATAATTTTGTAACTGTAACCAACAACTTCAGTGGAGGAAGAGCCGTTTTTGAATCCGATGGCCGCGCCCGTCAACTGGGTCGCTTTGTAGTTAGCAGCACCTACTCTCAGGGGGAAAACCGCTGCGTGGTGGTGAGCACCTTGATAGGCACCATCCGCAAGGACAACGACCCGGCTTGTGCGGGCGGAGCAGATGCGGAAGACTAGCCAGCCTTGCAACCTCCTTGAAAGGGGGTAGGATGGTCAGGCCGATGTTTTTGGGTAGCGCATGGCCCCTTCTTCCCCAATCCTTCAGGAAAAAACCTTTCCTTGGCAATCTCGTCAGCCTGCCCTGCTGATGCTGGCGGATGGTGCTTCCTTTGCCGGTTGGTCTTTTGGGGCGCCGGGCACGGCAGTGGGCGAGGTGGTGTTCAACACGGGCATGACCGGCTACCAGGAGGTGATCACCGACCCTAGCTACCGGGGGCAGATGGTCACTTTCACCTGCCCTGAGCTGGGAAATACCGGAGTGAATGAGCTGGATGAAGAATCGGCTCGGCCCCAAGTAGCGGGGGTGATTGCCCGCAACGTGTCTCGCTTGGTCAGCTCTTGGCGGGCTACATCCACCCTCCCCGAATACCTGCAACGATATGGGATCCCGGCCATTGCCGGGGTGGACACGCGGGCTTTGGCGCGGCGGCTGCGCTCCCAGGGGGTGATGAACGGGGCCCTTTCCACGGAGACTTTGGATCCCCAGGTTTTGTTGGAGCGGGTGCGCCAGGCTCCTTCCATGCAGGGGTTGAGCTTGGTGGCGGAAGTTACTACTCCCCAACCCTACGAGTGGCTGGAGCCTACGCCTGCCGATTGGGACTATGGCCGCAGCCAAGGGATCCCAGTGCCGGAGCCGCCCCTGCGGGTGGTGGCCCTGGATTTTGGCATCAAACGCAACATCTTGCGCCGCCTTACCCGCTATGGCTGTCGGGTGATGGTGTTGCCGGCCAATGCCAGCCCGGAGCAGATTTTGAGTTACAACCCCGATGGGATCTTCCTCTCCAATGGGCCAGGGGATCCGGCGGCAGAGACCACGGCCATCCGCACCACGCAAGCGCTGCTGCAAACCGGGAAGCCCCTATTTGGGATCTGCCTGGGCCATCAGATTCTCAGTTTGGCCCTAGGGGGATCCACCTACAAGCTCAAGTTTGGCCATCGGGGCCTCAACCATCCCTGTGGGCTGGACAAGCAAGTGGAGATCACCAGCCAGAACCACGGATTTGCGGTGGATGCCGCTTCGATCCCCGCCGATGGGGTGGTAATCACCTACCTCAACTTGAATGACCGTACCGTGGCCGGGATCCGCCACCGTCACCTGCCCCTGTTTTCTGTGCAGTATCACCCGGAGGCCAGCCCCGGCCCCCACGACGCCGATCACCTCTTCCGGGAGTTCGTGGAGCTGATGCTGCAGCACCGAACTTTTTTAGCTATTCAACGCTAACATCTTTCACCTCCTGCCGAAGGCAGGGAGGGGATCCCTCAAGAGAAGCGGTGGTGCCAGACCGTGATGGCAATCGCCAAGGCATCGGCGGCATCATCCGGGCGGGGCAAGCTGGGCAGGTTGAGTTCCCGGGCCACGGCAGCTTGTACAGCCTGCTTGTCGGCGCGTCCGTAGCCTGTCAAACTTTGCTTGACTTGGGCGGGCGTAAACTCCACCGGCAACAGATGATGCTGGGCCAAGGTGAGCAGGATCACGCCACGGGCTTGGGCGATGGCAATGGTATTGCCCATTTTGTAGAAAAAAAGTTTTTCCAGCCCCACCTGATGCGGGCGCAGTTGGCGCAGCAACTGGCTCAAATCCTCGTGCAGCGTTTGCAGCCGCTCCGGCATCGAGTGTTGGCTGGGGGTGCTGATCACCCCATAATCCACAGGTTTCAACCCCGCAGATCCCGCCAGAATGCAACCAAAACCCATGGTTCCCAGACCTGGATCTAGGCCGAGGATGCGCTGCTCAGGTGGGGTGTCTCCTCTGTCGGCGAGGGGCGGGGGGATCTGACAAGGGCTATGGCCTGCCGGGTGACTGCGCATGATGGGGATGATCGGTGTGCAGGTAGGTCAGGCCCGAGATCAGGGTGAGAACCACCGCCACCCAAAAACAAGGGATCCCTCCCGGCCACCCCAGAATCAGCAAAGCAATGGCCAGGATTTGGGTTACCGTCTTGGCTTTGCCCCAGAAATTGGCACCGCGGATTTGGCTTTGGTTGACCCGCCAGCCGGCGATGGCCAGCTCCCGCCCCACCAGCAAAAACACGCCCCAAGCGGGGATCCGCCCCAGTTCCAGCAGGCCCAGCAGCGGCGCCAACACCAGCAGCTTATCCACCAGAGGATCCAAAAACTTGCCCATATCGGTTACCAAGCCATAACGGCGGGCCAAATGGCCATCCAGCCAATCGGTTGCCGCCGCCAACAGGAACGCCCAGAGGGCTAACCTCTCCCCCAGTGGGGATCGCAGGCTCAGGCCCAGCAAAACAAAAGGGATCCCTGCCAGCCGCAGCAGGGTGACGGCGGTGGGCAGGTTCACCCACTCCAGCTTGGCACGTTGGACGGCACTGGGATTCTCCACCTTCGGATCTGGCCTCAAGGATCAGAACTATCAGAATTATCGGTAACGGCCCAGGCGCTCGGTGAGCAGGTGGTAAAACCCCTGGGCATCCACCCCAAAAGCCACCTGAACATTGGCGAGGCGACCACTGGATCCCCAGCGATCCACCACCGTCCGGCCCAGGCTCAAGGGGCTAGCCGTTTCCACCTCGACGTAGCAGGGCTTGAGCTCGAACAACTGCGGCTGTAACAGATAGGCAATCACACAAGGGTCGTGCAATGGCCCTCCCGGTAGCCCGTAGCGTTCTACGTCGACCTTACCGTAAAAGGTGAGCATATTGGCCACCGTCTGCCCAACGCGGGTGCCCAGGGCGCGGATGCGCTCAATCCGCTCCGGCGTGCTGAGGACCTGTTGGGTGACGTGCAAGCCCAGCATCACCACCTCCGGGATCCCGGCGCTGAGCACGATCTGGGCGGCGTGGGGATCGGTGAGGATGTTGAACTCGGCTGCCGGGGTAACATTCCCCTCAAAGGCGGATCCCCCCATAAACACCAGCCGCTGGATGCGCTCCACAATCCGGGGCTGCTGCACCAGGGCCACTGCCAAGTTGGTCATCGGGCCCAGCAAAGCCAAGGTAACCGGCTCAGGGGCAGCCATCAGGGTTTCAATCAGATACTCCACCGCATGCTGGGATCCCAAAGGCATCTGGGGCTCCGGCAGATCCGCTCCGTCGATCCCGGTTTTGCCATGCACCTGCTCGGCGGTTTCCAGAGGGCGCAAGAGAGGTCGGGGGCAGCCAGCATACACCCCCATCTGCGGCTGACCGGCCAATTCACAGATCTGTCGAGCATTGCGGCTGGTTTTGTCCAAGGAGACATTGCCAGCCACCGTGGTAATGCCCAGCAATTGCAGCTCTTCTGGCGACGCCATAGCCAGCAGCAGAGCCACCGCATCGTCTTGGCCAGGGTCACAGTCGATGATCAGGGGCACCATAGGGATCTCGGCAGCAGCTCACTCACCCCTAGTTTAGGTTTTTCTCCCGCTCTTTTCCTCTGGCCGGTGAGCGCGGATCCCGGTCAGATTTAAGATAGGAAATATATCTTCATCCTTTGTCTTGTTGCCTGACACCCATCCACTGCGCATCAACCTGTTGCTGGATTGGGAGCCGCCAGCAGGAGAGCCCCTAGCTTGCGAGGACTGGCTACCCCCTGAACGCTTTGTTGTCGAGTGTTTTCAGGATCAAGCTACCTTCCTAGAGGCTCTCAGGAGACAAGACGGCCATGTCGATTGCTTGGTGCTCCTGGTGGATCCCACTCGGCTGCAAGAGCTGCACGATCTGGGCAATCAGCTCTGCGCGTGGGGACTGCTGCTGCCGACGGTGTTGGCGATTGTGCTGGAAGAATCCCACCTGCAAAAGGAAACACCGGAGACGGAAGGAGAGATCCCTGCCACCTCATCTTTGGTGAAAGCATTGCTCAAGCGAGAGCAGTTTTTCTACCACAACGCCACCCTCGTCCGTCCCATTTCGCCACAGGAGCTGAAGGGGCAGGTGCGGGCCGACTGTACCGCTTCGGGATCCCCTTCCGTCTTGGAGCTGCTGGTGGATCGGGCCATCGCCTTGTTTCTGCAGATGTCTCCCACTTGCGGCCTCCCGCAGGGCCCAGTGCATCCCAGCGATCAGCCCTACCTGGCCTACAGCAACCAACAACAGCGACGGCTGGCGGAGAAATTGCGAGAACGGCTGAGCTATGCCGGAGTGTACTATCATCGTGACCCGGAGCTGTTTTATCGCCGCCTTCCGCCCCACGAGCAGCGAGCTTTGATGCAACGGCTGCGCGGCCTTTACCAGGCGATTGTCCTGGAATACTTTCAGTCTCCCGAAACCGCCAATGCCCGCATCGATGAACTGGTGGCCTTGGCCTTTTTTGCCGATATCGGCGCTGCTCAACTGCTGGAGCTGCACATGAACTTGATGGAAGACTTTGCCAAACAATTGAAGCTGGAAGGCCGCAGCGAAGAGATCCTGCTGGATTACCGCCTTACCCTGATCGATGTGATGGCCCACCTGAGCGAAATGTACCGCCGCTCCATTCCCAAAACCGCTCCAAGGGATCCTTAGATATGTCCACTCGCAAAGCCTATGTTCTCAAGCTCTACGTGGCGGGCAACACCCCCAATTCTCTGCGTGCCCTCAGCACCTTGCAAGACATCTTGGAAAAGGAGTTCCGCGGCGTGTACAGCCTGAAGGTGATCGATGTCTTGAAAAATCCGCAACTGGCAGAGGAAGATAAGATCTTGGCAACGCCGACCTTGGCCAAAATCCTGCCGCCACCGGTGCGGAAGATTATTGGCGATCTGTCCAACCGCGAGAAAGTGCTCATCGGCCTGGATCTGCTCTACGAAGAATTGGACGAAGAGGCTTGAGACAGGCTGCAGGAGCAAGGAGAGTGGGATGAACCAGTCATTGGGGCCTTCTGAGCCAGAAAAGCCACAAGATAACACCGCAGAGGACTCCACCGAACCAACCCCAGACAACCACCGAGCGGATCTCTCAGAGCTGCGAGGGATCCCCAAAAAACAGACGGGCATCGAGGGCTTTGAAGACATCAGCCACGGTGGGCTGCCCCTGGGACGCACCACCTTGGTCAGCGGCACCTCCGGCACCGGCAAAACCCTGTTTGCCATGCAGTTCCTTTACAACGGCATCGTGAAGTATCAAGAGCCGGGGATCTTCGTCACCTTCGAGGAAACCCCCGCCGATATCATTCGCAATGCCTCCAGCTTTGGCTGGGATCTGCAGGCCCTCATCGACAGGGGCCAACTGTTTATCCTGGACGCTTCCCCCGATCCCGAAGGCTATGAGGTGAGCGGCAACTTTGATTTGTCGGCCCTCATCGAGCGCATCCAGTACGCCATTCGCAAATACAAAGCCAAGCGGGTCTCCATCGACTCAGTGACAGCCATCTTTCAGCAATACGACCCTGCCGGTGTGGTGCGGCGGGAGCTGTTCCGCCTGACGGCCCGCCTCAAGCAGGCCAATGTCACCACCGTCATGACCACAGAGCGCACCGACGAGTACGGTCCCATCGCCCGCTACGGTGTGGAAGAATTCGTCTCCGACAACGTGGTGATCCTGCGCAACATCCTGGAAGGAGAGAAACGGCGGCGCACCATCGAGATCTTGAAGCTGCGGGGCACCACCCACATGAAGGGGGAATATCCCTTCACCATCACCAATGACGGGATCAACATCTTCCCCCTGGGAGCCATGCAACTGACCCAGCGCTCCTCCAACGTGCGGGTCTCCTCCGGCATCGAGAAGCTGGACGAAATGTGCGGCGGCGGCTTCTTCAAGGACTCGATTATTTTGGCCACCGGCGCCACCGGCACGGGCAAAACCTCGCTGGTGAGCAAATTCCTGGAGCGGGGCTGCCTGGATGGGGAACGCTGCATTCTCTTTGCCTACGAAGAGTCGCGGGCGCAGCTGTCCCGCAACGCCTCCTCCTGGGGCATTGAGCTGGAAGAGTTCGAGCGGCAGGGCCTCCTCAAGATCATCTGCGCCTACCCAGAATCTGCCGGCCTGGAAGACCACCTGCAGAAGATCAAAACCGAGATGATGGCCTTCAAGCCCTCCCGCATGGCCATCGACTCCCTGTCAGCCCTGGCGCGGGGAGTGAGCCAAAATGCCTTCCGCCAGTTTGTAATCGGGGTAACTGGCCTGGCCAAGCAGGAGGAGATCACCGGCTTTTTCACCAACACCACCGACCAATTCATGGGATCCCATTCCATCACCGAATCCCATATTTCCACCATCACCGACACGATTATCCTGCTGCAATACGTGGAGATCCGCGGAGAAATGGCCCGCGCCCTCAACGTCTTCAAAATGCGGGGATCCTGGCACGACAAAGGGATCCGCGAGTACCTGATCTCCAATGCGGGCATCCAAATCCGCGATTCCTTCCGGGGCTACGAGCGCATCATCAGCGGATCCCCGACCCGCATCAATGTGGATGAGAAAAACGAGCTCTCCCGGATTGTGCAAAACGTCCAGGCCCTCGAGGAAGAAGGGTTGTGAGCGGTTACAACAGTTCCGTGAGTGGGCGCGGCAACAGACCCGTTGAGTCAAGCGAATTTCCAACACCGCTCAACACCGCGCAAGCCCTGCACTTGCGGCTGGCAGGGAGGGATCGGCCCAGACAAGGATTTCCCCGCGGCCAATGGCGAACAGTGGTAACCCACCTACAAATTGGGTAGTATGCCTCTAGCAGTAGCGCAAAGGGCGGGGTTTCCCGGCGTGTTTAGTTTTCTTGGTGGTTCCAAAACCCGAACCATGCTTGGGGTGGACATCAACCCCGAGCGCATCGCCGTTGCCCAACTGAAAAAGCAGGGCAATGGTCGCTATCGTCTAGCCCACTACCACAGCGTGGACATGCCGGAAGGGGCGATGGTCGAAGGACGCATCCTCGATCCGAGCACAGTTGGCTTGATCCTGATGAATTTGCTCAATGAAAACAAGGTACCCACCAACCTGCCGGCAGCCACAGCAGTGCCCGTAAGGGAGGCCATCGTTCGTCTCATTCGCCTGCCTGCCGACCTACCTGCCGATGAGCTGCGCCGGGTGGTTTTGGAGCAGGAGGCCGAACTTTACATTCCCTATCCGCGGGATCAGGCGGATGTCGACTACCAGCCCTTGGGTCTCGATCTTTCCCAGGATGGCATTGAGCGCATCGAAGTCTTGCTGGTGGCCATCCCCAAAGAGGTGGTGGACAACTACCTGGAGGTGCTGCAGGTGGCCAACTTGCAGGTGCGCTGTGTGGAGCTGGCCAGCTTCTCCCTCATTCGCACCATCCGCGATCAGCTAACCCAGTACGGCCCCCGGGAGGCCGTGTTGCTCAGCTCCATCGGCTACGACAGCAGCGAGATCAGCATTTTGGTGAACGGGATCCCGCAATTTACCCGCACCGTCAACATCGGCACCATCCACATGCGGCAGGTGCTGGCCCAATCCCTGAATCTGCCGGTTAGCCGCACCGGCGACCTGTTGCGAACTCTGAGGTTACCCTTGATCAACCCCACCGATATTTTGGCCACGGGAGAACAGCCAGCGCCCAGCAATCCCGGTGTAGCAGCAGTAACGCGCGTTGTCTCCGATTTGGCGGATGAACTGAAGCGCTCCATCGACTTCTTTACGAGCACAGAAAGCAGCTCGCCTGTGGTGAAAGTACTGCTGGCCGGAACTGGGGCAAGCATCGGCCAAATCGACGGCTTCTTATCTCAGTCGTTGAGCGTGGCGGTGGAGTTGGCGGATCCCTTTGGCAACATTGTCGTGCCGGATTCAGTGGAACTGCCCCTGGAGGAACGCCCAGCAATGGGAGTGGCCCTGGGGTTGGCGTTACGGGAAGACACCAAGTAGCGGCAGCAGGCAGCGCAAGCTCGCCCAACCGATGGAATAGCGCACAAGGCGGTTAAAGAGATGTACACACCGGAGATCAATTTCCTCAAAGAAAGGCCGGATGTCCTCACCACAGCTCGAACAGGTGGGGGAGAAGTAGTCGCAGCTGAGGCTGCAAAGGGATCCCAGAATTGGATCCCGGCCATTGGCCTGGGGGTTGCTGTTGCTGCTGTAGCGATGGGAGCTTTTTGGTATTTCCAAGACAGCTTTTCCCGCCAGAGAGAAACCTTGAGGGCGGAGCGGGCTCGCCTTGACAGTGAGCTCAGCACAGCCAATGCTGAGTTGTCCCAGCTGCAGAATGCCAATCAAGAGCTGCAAACCATTCGCGCCCAAACGGAAGGGTTCCGCTCCTTTCTGGGATCCGTCCAGCCTTGGTCGGCCATCTTGGAAGAGCTGCGGCGCAAGATCCCCGGCCAGGGGGTGTGGATAACCAACATCAGCGCTTCCGGGGATACCGTCAACATTCAAGGAGGAGCGCTGGACTTTCCCCTGGTCAACGACTTTCTGCTCACCCTGCTGGATTCCAACTTTGTGACCAGCGCCGTCTTGAACAGCAGCTCCCGGGTGGACGGTACAGACGTAACTGAACCCAGCGTGGAGTACGGCATAACCGTAACCATCCGTACTCTGGGGGATCCCGACCCGGAATTTACCCGCGAGCTGGAGCAGCGGGGAGCGATAGGCTTGGTTGAAAAGATCCGCATTTTGCGTCGAGTGGAGGCGAACTGATGACTGGATCGGTTGAAGGTTTTCCCGACGAACAACTGGTGGTTCCCCCGGCAGGGCCGCCGGTACTGCTGGGCGTGGAGCTGACCCCCATTCGAATTGGTCTTTTAATCGGGATCACAGGGCTAGGCGCGGCGGGGTTTCTGGCCTTCACCCAACTTCGCCCCTTGATCGAGGAGGTACAGGCTTTGGAAAGGGAGGTAGCCAACAAAACCACCCAGTTGCAGGACATAAAGAGCCAGATTGCCAGTTTGCAAGATGTGCCCAATCAGGTCGAGAGAGCTCGCGTGGAGCGGGAACAGATCAGTGCCCTGCTCTCCACCCCCGAGAATGCCGACACGCAACTGCTGGATCTCAACCGGCTGGTGCAGGGGCAGCCCAACAGCGAGCTGCGCAGCTTTAGCCCTTCTCCACTGACTCCAGCGTCTTCGGCCAATCCGGAAGTGCCTGGGATCATCGCTCCCGCCATCCAAGTGCAGACCACCCGTGTCGCTCTGCGTGGCCCCTATACGGAGCTGATCAATCTGATGGGAGATATAGAACGTCTGCGCACGCTGTTCCGGGTGAGCAACATCAGCTTAAATCCTGTTCAAGACACAGGGGAACTGGACGCTGCTTTTGATTTGATTGCCTACATCTACAACAAAGACGTTCCGTTGGGCACTGCTCCTCCACCTGAAGGGCAAGCCCCCCCTGAAGGAGAACAGGCAGCACCCAGCCAATAGCCTAGCTATGCTTCGGCTCAGGGGGAGATCCTGCCAGTGCGGGATCCCTTTTGGGTTTTCAGAAGACGGGAACAATCGCCGGTGCAGCACAGATAGTGTTGCCAAATCGAAGATCTGGGAAAAATTTCTCCCGAAACGGCTACAGGTAGTGGCAAAGTCCGAGATTTCGGCTTTGATTAGGGAAGCACGGGGTGAACGAGGCCAAAGGCACCCGTGGCGAGGTGAAGCAAGAATACGACTGGGTGAAGGAGTGAGGTGTGAGGATGATGAACCGTCGAGTTGCTTATGGGTGTGCGTTGGGCTTGATCCTGTCCCTGCCCCCATTGGCCTTAGAAAGCCGGGTCAATGAGGCAGCCGCTCAACAGTTGACCTCCGCAAACCCGCAACGCCTCAGCCGCATCACAGATATCCGCCTGGTGCCCAACGGCAACCGCATGCAGTTGGAGATCAACACCGAAGGGGGCGCTCGCCCACAGGTGTTCTTTACCCAGCAGGGACAATCTTGGATCGGGGACATCACCAATGCTCAATTGAGCGGAAGCCAGGGCCGCTATCGCCAAGAGTCTCCCTTGCCGGGGGTGCGTTTCATCGAGGCTAAGCAACTAGGCAATGACAGTGTGCGGATAGAAATAGCCGGCGTGGCCGCAGCTCCCCAAGGCTTGCTGGCTCGGCGCAGCCCGACGCAGTTGGTCTTCGATTTTGAGGGCCTACCCTCTGCCCCACCGGCCCCCCTAGCGGCGGTTCCCCCTCAACCCTCGTCCAACCCAGCAGCGCCCGGCCAACCGGCGTCACTAAACCGACCTCAGCCCGTGGCTCCTGTTCCTCAGCCCGCAGCTTCTGCCCCTGCCTCCCAACCGGTCGCTCAAAACCCTGCCCCTCCGCAGACAACTCAAGCGGCTCCTCCCACACCTGCTGCTCCTGCTGCACCCGTGATTTCTCAGGTGCCTTCTGTGGACCAGCTCAACCAACCCCAACTGCCGCCAGGGGTTGTCAATCCTGATGTTTCTCCGTTTCAAGGTCGAGCAATGGCTCCCCCGGCTGGAGATCTTGCCGTTGGCAGTATTATTCCAGCTCCTCCCCCGGTGGATTTGGGTTCAAATGCCAAGATCACTTTGACCTTAAGAGATGCTCCTGTAGGTGATGTGTTAAGCCTACTGGTGCGTCGAGCTGGGCTTAATGTAGTTCTCAATGATGTGCCTCCGGACTTGACGATTTCCCTAGATGTAGCTGACTCACCTCTACAAGAAACATTTAACTTTATTTTGCGCTTGAAGGAGCTTCAAGCGTCTCGCGTAGGGCAAACAGTTTTCATTGGTACTACACTCCCTGGGGTTGGCCAGCAGATCGTCAAGACGTACAGACTCAATCAACTGAGAATCGAAGAGGAGATCCAAAACTTTGATTTAACTGCTGCCGGTGCCGCAGGTGGAGGTGGAACAACTGAAATCACGGCTAGGCAGCTAGGTGTTACTCCGAGTGAAATTAGAAGCAGAATTCTAGCCATTTTGGAAGCATCAAACATTCCTTTGGCTCAGGAATCGGCCATTCAAGCAGATCCAAGAACGAATTCACTGACTATTGTTGCCACACCTACCCAACATGACGTAATAGCAGCATATCTTGCCCAAATTGATCTCAGAAGTCGACAGGTCTTGATTAGCGCCAGGTTTATCGAGATTAACCTTAACGACAACTCTGACTTAGGAGTTGCATTAGGTGGTGCATCTGGAAACTTTGCGCTGGGTTCTGGAGATAATACCAGCTTTGGTGGAACTCCTCTTAGCCAACCCGAGGGATCCTCAGTTCCTAACGTTGGTTCGGTTCCGGCTCCAGCAACTGGGGGCTCACTTGTATTTAATACTTTAAACCGGCTCCAGCAGTCTCTTGCAGCTCGTATAGATGCATCTATTGCTTCGGGGACAGCTAAGATATTGGCCGATCCAAAAGTAGTCGTTGCCAACAACACCGGTGCGGCTGTTGTGGTTGGCCAAGAAGTCATTACCAACAGGAGAATACAAACGGATCCCGCAACAGGCCAGTCAGTAGTTGTTTTCGAGAAGGGAAACGCAGGAGTTAACTTGCTTATTCAAAATGTTAGGATTGACGATAATGGCTATGTTACGTTAAATCTCATTCCTCAGATTTCATCCATCGGTAGCCAATTTAATTTGGCAGATGGCACCGTAATTAGCTTGCTGAACCAGCGTTCTGTTGGAACTTTGCAAACCAGACTGAAAGACAGAGAAACCCTATTTTTGGGAGGCTTGATACGAGAGGAGGATCGAGTATCTGTTGACAGGGTTCCACTGCTTTCTGAGATTCCTCTGCTGGGTTCTCTTTTTCGTAGGCAAAATACGATAAATGAGAGAACTGAAATTGTAGTCCTAATTACGCCGACAATTTTGGAGGACTGAAGGAAAATCTTTATCGCTGCAAGCCGCTTTCTTCCTGTTGAGCTAGTTACCTTCCTATAAAGACATCTTGGTTTAAATGCTAAGGTCAAGCTTTTCTTGCCGATTTTGGTTGAGACTGGGATCCCTATTGCTCAGCTTGGTTCTGGCTTGGGTGCTGGCTTCGATTGACGCAGGGTGGTCACAAACCTATCGCCTTTCTCTACCGGTACAGGGTCAGAGCTATTCGCAGCTAGTCGAGCAATCACGTCCTCTGGTTTGGCGAGCTTTGGCGCAACAATTCCAAGCGCAACCGCAGCCGGAGCAGATCACCTTGGAGGTACTGGGACAAGCCGGGGATCGGCAAGCCCCTCTATTTACCGTGCGAATGCCTCGCAGCGTTTGGCAGCAAAACCCCTCCCCCGCTCAATTGGAGCAGCATACCATTTTCTATCCTGATGCGTTGGCTCTTTTACAGCCGCGAGCACCGATGCAGCAAGCCCAGGTAGAATCTACTGCTCCCTTTGCAAATGGAATTACATTGGTCTCCAGCAATCCTTCCAATGGCCAAAGAGGGATCCCAATTGACCAAAATATCCATCTGCGTTTTGATCGACAGCTTCCAGCCGGAATAACAGGTCTAGCCTTCGGGATCCAGCCCCCTGTGGAGGTGGCCTTTGACATTCAGGGAAACGAGCTGATCTTTCAGCCTTTACAGCTACTCAGCTACAGCACAGATTACAGAATACTCTTGCCTGCAGCCAAAGAGCTGGATTTACAAAAGCCCATAGAATTGACTTTCCGCACCGAGCCTCAGTACAGTTACCAGCGAGATATTAAGCCCTTGCTAGAAGCCAGTTGTGTAGGTTGTCATCAGCAGGCCGGTCGGATGCGGCGCAGCCCTTTAGATAGTTATGCTGCGGTGATGCGTTATGTAACGCCGGGATCGGAAAATAGCGAGTTGCTCAAACCGCGTTGGTTAGCTCGTCATGCTGTCATCCAGCGAGCTGCAGGGATCCGTTTGAATGGGGGGGGAGTGGATGCCCTGAGTTTGTTGTCGCAGGGCAGGGAAGGAGCTGAACCTACGCCCAGGGTTCCTGTGAGTGATCCCCAGGGAGAGTCTCCCGGATCTTTTATCGGACGCAGTGGATCCCCAGAATTGGCCTATATTCGTCGCAACGGCACCGGCATGGATCGCCTAGGTCACTTGAGCGCTGATGAAATTCAAATCCTGCGTACCTGGATTATTCAGGATCAAGCGGCTGAGGCCCATAAGAGTTAGCCTGATGGGCTGGAGAGTCTTTACCAACAAAGATCCCTTGCTCGTTTGTTTACTTTAAGATTAGGAACCTACGAGATCAATTTGATGACAACCCCCACAGAGGATCGGCTAGACCGGATTGAGCGTGTTGTAGAAGTTTTGGTGAACCAGCAGAGGGAAGTGCTGGGGCGCGTCGATGGGTTGTCTCACCGGGTGGATAGCTTGACCGAGCAGGTGGATAACCTCACGGATCGAGTAGACAACCTGACTAACCGAGTAGATAGCCTGACCGACAGGGTGGATAACCTCTCCCAAAGTGTCAGCAAACTTTCCGCCGATGTCGATAAGTTGGGCTTCAAGTTCGACACTGCTCAATC
Organism: Synechococcus sp. R50.1; assembly: GCF_047462115.1. NCBI lineage: Bacteria > Bacillati > Cyanobacteriota > Cyanophyceae > Synechococcales > Synechococcaceae > Synechococcus > Synechococcus sp. R50.1. The sequence goes on from NZ_JANSIN010000001.1 coordinate 95,366, forward strand.
GGTTGGGGAGCGGCTAGAGCGGCTGGCAACCAGCTTGATCGCAGGAGCCACGATTAGCATCATTGCCGGGGTTATCCTTGTGCTGCTCAGAGAGGGATCCCGTTAATTCTTTCCCGCCCCCTCGATGGAAAAAAATAGGGATCCCAGCCAATGGGATCCCTGGTTATCCTTCCTCTAGTGTTTCAGTCCTCAACACACCTTCCCTATGAGATGCTCTGATTCTAAGAGCCGACCCGTGAAAAAGTCGTGAAACTGACAGATGAGGTGGAAGGTTAAGCCTTGCTCAGGTGGTCAGGGATCCTGTTCGGGCGATAAGCGCCAATTCCACCTGATTTTCTTGGGGCTGCTCCAGTTGCACCTCCACATCTCGGCCAAAGAAGCCTTGCATTTTTTTCTGGTAGCTTTCCTGCCATTGTTGAAAGGGAACCTTGGGGGAATCGAACAGAAGCACCAAGGTATACCGGCCATCTCGCAGCTCTTCTCTGTACCCTCTCACCTTGGGCAGATCTGCTTCCAGAGGGCCGCGCAGACCCAGAAACTCCAGGGCATCTTCCAGGTGGGCATTAGCCCCGTAGCTATATTTGGTGATATCGGCGCGGACTTGCTTTTGAATTTCCGTGGCCTGCTGGGCGCGGGCTTGGATCACCTCGAGAGAAGGGGCGGCCAGGGCAGGTACCGGCTTGAGTTCCACTACCTTCATGGTTATCCCTCCCAACAGCAAGGGGATCCCGGCGAAGAGGCCGATCAAGTTCAAGGTAGGATCGTTGTAGTGGGCAAAGCCCCAAGCCGTGGCGGCAACTCCGGCCAACAAAACGAGGGTACTGACGGGGAAGGGCAATTTCTCGAACATCGCAGGCAAGATTGCAGAAGAAGAAGAAAGGCAACCTGAAAACCCAGGCTAGCAGGAAAAGGGCCGGCGGTGGACTTAACCTCCATTGGGATGGATAATCACAGAAATGTCCACCTGGTGTGTTGAGGAGTGGTCTGTGGTTCTGTCCGATCTGTCCAAAATCTCCCGTCATTTGCGCTCGCTGGATCGCAAAGCCCAGGAGCGAGCACCTCTATTTGAGGCCATCCGCCACTATTGCAGCTTGGATAAGGCTCCTTTTCACACGCCAGGCCACAAACAGGGACGTGGGATCCCTGCCGACTTGCGGACCTTTTTGGGAGAGAACGTCTTCCGGGCAGATCTGACCGAGTTGCCAGAGGTGGACAACCTCCACGATCCCGATGGCGTGATCCGAGAGGCCCAGGAGCTGGCTGCAGCGGCCTACGGCGCCGATCGCAGTTGGTTTTTGGTCAACGGTTCCACCTGCGGCGTGGAAACGCTGGTGATGGCGGTGTGCGATCCGGGAGACAAGATCCTCTTGCCGCGCAACTGCCACAAATCCGCCATTGCCGGGGTGATCCTCTCTGGGGCGGTGCCGGCCTATATCGAGCCGGATTTTGACCCGGAGCTGGGCATTGCCCACGGGATTACCCCAGCCGGTTTGGAGGGGGCCTTGGCGGAGCATCCCGATGCCAAAGGCGTTTTGGTAGTCAGCCCCACCTACTACGGGGTCTGCTGCGATGTGCAGGCTTTGGCCTCCATCGCCCATGCCCATGGCCTACCGCTATTGGTGGACGAGGCCCACGGGCCCCATTTTGGGTTTCATTCGGAATTGCCCATTTCGGCCTTGGAAGCCGGAGCCGATCTGGTGGTGCAGTCCACCCACAAGGTGATCTCCGGCATGACGCAAGCCTCGCTGCTCCACCTGCAGGGATCCCGTATCGACCCCAACCGGGTGCGCAACATTCTGCAACTGCTGCAATCGACCAGTCCCAGCTATGTGCTGATGATGTCGCTGGATGTGGCACGGCGGCAGATGGCACTGGAGGGAGAAGCCCTGCTGGGCCAAGCCTTGGCTTTGGCAGATCAAGCCCGCGCCCGTCTCAACCGCATCCCCGGCTTGCGCTGTTTTGGCCCAGAGCGTATCGGCTCCACCCCTGGTTTTTTCGATTTCGACCGCACCCGTCTCACGGTAACGGTGACAGAGCTGGGGTTGTTCGGCTTCGACGCCCACGACTGGGTTAACGATCACTTCCACGTGCAGCCGGAGATGTCCACCCTGCACAACGTGGTCTTCATTGTCAGCATCGGCAATACCCAGCGAGATATCGACCGGCTGGTGGAAAGCTTTGCCGCCTTGGCCAAGCAGGCGCAGGGATCCCGCCCATCCAAAGCGGCAATGGAAAAAACGCAGCGGCTGGCACAACTGCCCCGTCCTTGCTTGCCACCACAACGGCTATCACCCCGGGAGGCTTTTTTTGCTCCCATTCAGCGGGTGCCTTTCCAAGAAGCAGCGGGCCACACCTGCGCCGAAATCATTTCCCCCTATCCGCCTGGGATCCCGATTTTGGTGCCGGGAGAAGAGGTGACCCAAGAGGCGGTGGACTATCTGCTGTTGGTGCATGAGGCAGGAGGCTTTATCAACGGCCCAGAGGATGTGCGCCTACAAACCCTGAAGGTGGTCAAAGCAACGGCCTAGTCCTCTCCAGCAGGTTTATGGACGGGTTTTTGCCGTTTGCGCTGGGGGGAGCAGCGGCAGGGAGTTTGCCGGAGTGCCGGGGCGGCGGGCTACCTTCACCCGATCCACCCGTGGCCCCTCCATGCGCACCACCTGAAACTCCATCTCTTGGTAGGTGAACTTTTCCCCAGCACGTGGGATCTTCTGCATGTGGTAGATCAAAAAGCCCCCCAGCGTTTGGTAATCCTCGTGCAGAGGCAGGTTGAGGCCACAGCGCTCGTTGATCTCTTCAATATCTAGCTGAGCCTGGATGAGCAAGGTATTTTCGTCAAGTTCTTGGATGTCCGGCTCCTTGGTGTTGGGATCCGGGCCATCGGAGAGCTTGCCGACGATCTCCTCCACCAAGTCTTGAACGGTAATCAGGCCCGCCGTGCCGCCAAACTCATCCACCACCATCACCATCGGCCAGTGGTGCTGCCTCATTTCGGGCAACAGTTCGGCAATTGGCTTGTTCTCCGGCTCAAAGTGGGCCTCGCGGATGAAGTTGGTGATGGGGCTGTGCAAATCTATGGATCCCTTGGCCAGCTCCCCAATGACTTCCTTGACGTGGATCAGCCCGCGGATGTCATCCAAAGACTCGCCGTAGACCGGGTAACGGGAGTGTCCTGATTCGGCCACCTCGGCCAGCACCTCTTGCACCGTTGCAGTTTCCGGCACAGCGTCGATGCTGGTACGCGGGATCATCACCTCGCTGGCCACCGTCTCGCCGAACTCGAAGATGTTGCTCAACAGCTCTCGCTCTTCCGCCTCAATGTTGCCCGACTCCACCGAGGAAGCGATCAACAGTTGCAGCTCCTCCACCGTCATGGTGCTGTAAAAGGAGCTGGCCTCCGGAATCTGGACTCCCAAAAGCCGCAGCACACACCGAGAGGAAAAGCGGGGCAGCTCTACAAAAGGTCTTAGGATACGGCTGACCAAACGATTGAGCCAGGCCAGTTGCAGCGCAATCGGCTCCGAATAGAGAATGGCCAGAGTCTTCGGGATCAGCTCCCCCACCACAATCTGAAAGTAGGTAAGCAGCGAAAACACCAGCACCACTGCCACCCCTCGAATAAGGGCCGGATCCAGGTTCTGAAGCCAAGCCAACTGCCTCAAGGCCAGAAACAGCGTCGGCGCCACTTGCGTAGCCCCGATCCAGCCCAACAACACACTGGCCAGGGTAATGCCCAACTGGGTGGTGGAGAGGGCATATTCCAGTTGCTCTTGGGCTTTTTGCACAATTGCCGCCTGGCGGTTTCCCTCGCTCGCCAACTGCACCATGCGGGAGCGCCGCGCCGATACCAAGGAAAACTCGACTGCGACAAAGAAAGCGTTGATGACCAGAAGACCGATGACCCAAAGGAGACTAAGCGACGCATCTCCCCACGAAAGCTCGGTGTTGGGGAAAGCAGCCGTCGAGGCTAAAGGGGGGTCGTCCATCAGGGGGAGCAGCAAGACGGATAGACAGCATTCTAGCTCAGCCTGAACCCACCACCTGTCCCTAGCCAGCTGTCGAACCGGCTTCAGCCATCAGGCAGCTACCGTGTAGACGCTTTCCCCATGCCCAAAAGGAAAGGGATCCCTGACCTTTGCACAACCCAGCTTTCGCAGTTCTCAAGGTCGCTACTTTTTCATCAAGCAGTAGCAGCTACAGCCTTTTCCGGCAACGCTCACCCCCGCCTATGCAGGGGGCATCTCCTGGGTGCTAGTCGTCGATATCGACAATATTGCCGGTAGTGGCGTCGATCTTAACTTCAATATCGTTGGTAAATTTCACTTCCCAAACTAGGCGTCTATCTTCGCGCTCCAACTCAACTTCTTTGATCACAGCATTGGGAACAGCAGATCGAGCGATCCGAATAGCTTCCTCAATGGGGATAGGCGGAGCAGAAGATTGGGCAAAAGCAGTTTTCATGCTCCCACCTACCAGTAGCATCGGGCCGCCGAGGGACAAAATGCCAAGCAAAAGTAAGGCAGCAATCGAAAGTTTTGCAGACTTTATTTACAGCTGCTTGAGCAACCACCTCCTTACCCTACCACCCTGAGACCAAAGAAGCCTTGCCACAAGGAGCATTGCTGCCTTCACAAGGAGTTCACCCCCTTTGCGTCATAGGGTGTAGCTGCTCGGCCCCTCTTCAGCTACGAACTGTTTGCTTCTCCAATCCAACCCTCTCGGAAACTGACTGGCTAAACAACGCTGCTGCGGGGGAGGAATACCTCTACGCCTATCCCGCGTGCTGCTACTACAGGCAGGGAAGTCATGCTGACGTTGGAGCTCCCGGCACTGCACGAATCGGTGATAATATTCCTACCTCTCATTCCTACCCCGGTGGGTGCCGACCATGCCAGATTTTCTGCCCTACGCCTACTTTCAGGGCCAGATTGTCCCCTTTGCTGAGGCGAAGATCTCCATTGCCACCCATGCTCTGCACTACGGGACAGCGGCGTTCGGCGGCCTACGCGGGATCCCTGATCCGCAAAACCCGGATCAAGTTCTGGTGTTCCGTCTGGATCGCCATTGCCGACGACTGAGTCAAAGCGCCCGCCTGCTCTGTTTTGATCTCCCTGCTGAACGGATTGAGCAGGTGATCGTCGAGCTGATCCGAAAAAACCGTCCCTCCACGTCTTTCTACATCCGCCCCTTGGTGTACACCTCCGACCTAGGCATCTCGCCGCGGCTGCACAACATCGAGAAAGACTTTTTCGTGTACGGGTTAGAATTGGGGGATTATCTCTCGCCGGAGGGGGTCAGTTGCCGCATCAGCTCTTGGGCCCGGCAAGAGGATCGCAGCCTGCCGCTGCGGGGCAAGATCACCGGCGCCTACATCACTTCCTCTTTGGCCAAAACCGAGGCGGCGCAGGCTGGCTATGACGAGGCCATTTTGATGAACTCACAAGGCAAGGTGAGCGAGGCCTCGGGCATGAACATTTTTATTGTGCGCAATGGCGTGCTGATTACCCCCAGCTTCGACCAAGACATCTTGGAAGGGATCACCCGCGACAGTGTCCTCACCCTGGCCCGTGATCTGGGGATCCCTACCCAAGAACGGCCCGTTGACAAATCGGAGCTATTGATTGCTGACGAGGCCTTTTTAACCGGCACTGCTGCCAAGATCACCCCCATTCGCCAGATCGAGCAGTACGTCCTGCCCCCCTCCCGCCCCATCACCGAGCAGTTGCGGCAGAAGCTGACGGCAATTACCGAAAATCGGGATCCGGCCTATGCCCATTGGGTGAAGGTGATCCCTCTGAAAGAAAGCTAGTCCCTAGTCGAGGGGAGAAGCGTCATTATTAAACTGAGCACTCTAGATGGGTAGAGGGGGATCCCTTGCACGAAATTTCCATCACCTGGGCCGACTACCACCGCAAAATCGAGGAGTTGGCCGTCAAAGTCTACGAAAGCGGGTGGGAATTTAACCAAATCGTCTGTATTGCCAAGGGGGGGCTGCGCATCGGCGATACCTTGGCCCGTCTTTTCGACCTGCCCCTGGCTATTCTCTCAGCCTCTTCCTACTCTGGGCCCGGTAACCGCCAGCGGGGGCAACTGACCTTCTCGCGGGATCTAGCCATGACCACCGCCAACCTGGGCAGCCACGTGCTGTTGGTGGACGATCTGGCAGACTCTGGCATGACCCTAAAGCGCTCTGTCCACTGGCTCAAGCACCACTACGGCTTCTACATCGAGGAGATCCGCACCGGTGTGCTCTGGTATAAGGCAGCTTCCATCTATCAGCCGGATTACTATGTGGACTATTTGCCGGATAACCCTTGGATCCACCAGCCCTTTGAGCCCTACGAGCAGATGACGCCTCAGCAGCTGATGCAGTTGCTACGCTCTTCCGGTTAACTTTTCTTTATCACCTCAGGGCTCTAACCAGTAGGAAACTCGAAGCGGGGCAGCTTATCCAGGGCAGGCTGGATCCCTGCGGGGATTCGCTCGTGAGTAAGGGGGTAGTAGTAATCAACCCGAGCCAGTAGTCGCTTCCACTGCTCAGAGTTAAGAGTTTTAACCAAAGAAATAGACGGCTCAACACTTAACTCGTGTCCCAAATCCATAAGCTCGATAGTAACGTTAGCTGCTGCGGCTTCCAGAACTGACTCCGCCATCCCGTAGTCTGGCTCTGCAGACACGATCAAAGCGTAATGCTGAGGATTGGAACTAAGCAGAATAGACTTTAGTAAAGGCTCCAAGCTTGCAGTAACTGATTCCCGAAGATTTGGATCCCAATCGGGAAAAAGAGCTAGATTAATCTGGCTTAGATAAATCCCTAAAGTAGTAAAACTCAGTTGCTCTGCGGAAGCAGGCGTCAAGCTTTGCTTCTGGTGTTCCAGCGAGGCATCGCTAAACTTTAAGCTCATTTCAATTTTCTCATCTTCAGTGGTCAATAGTACATGCCTTCCCTCTCTTTTACTATGGCTGGTTAGGTGTATGATAGAAATAGGAGTGTGAGGTAGGTAAGGCTCAACAAGTAGGTTTTGCCTTGGATCCCATTTTGGCAGTCCGTAGTGACAAGTCCAATTGCAATAGGCAGGTAGAAGTTCTGTTTCCTTAAGTAGCCCATCTAGATAGACCGCTACATTTAGAGCGAGTTGATCGGTTATGATAGAAGGTCTTCTAGCTAAAGCTTGAGAAAGCCGAAAGTCCCAAAGATCCCAGTGCTTGGCAGTATAGGACATTGCAAAAACACCAGCATTAAGGAGGGGGTACGTATGTAAGTCCTCGACACTCAGACTGGGAAAGTGGTATCTGTAAGCTTCACTAAGATCAATTAGGTAATCTTTTGGGCCATAGAGTAATCTATTCCCTCGGTCAATCTCCGGAACAATAGCTAGCCCTCGCTTTTTGCTTCGCTGGATGAGCAAGTCAATCCCGAACCAATCCTGAACCCAAGCATCTGCGTCAATCCAAATATAAACTTCATAGTCTGGAAAGTACCTACGTAGCCGGGGCCGAGCTAGTAATCCCCGCAGATAAGAAGGCACACTCTCAACTCCAGCAAAGTTATAGTTCCAATCCGGCTCAACAATGTAATTGACGTGTTTTGAAAGCCAGTCTACTTGCTCAGGGGTACAGCCCAAATCGAAGAAGCCTATCTCAACAGATTTACCCTGCTCCTTACCTCGGATGGAAAGAACAGTTCCCTGCACTAGATCGAAGAACTTGGAGTCGGCTGCGGTGATAATAACTACTGATTTCATACCAAAAGATAGTTAGGGAGATAGGAATTGCCTAGAACCAGACAACTTTTTTTATTTTAATTTAATTTACTTGGTCGCAATTATGTTTAGACTAACAGGTTTACCGAAAACAACCATTTCACTACAGTCATTAAATAAGCCGAACCGATCTACCTTGCGGATAATCCGAAAGCCTGCCTGAGTCAGCAACATGAACAGATATTCCCACGAGAGACCAACTTTGTGATAGTCATACTCATCTGTCTGTCCACCAAACATCATGCGCATAATACTAAATCGCTGCTCGGCGGAAGCTCCTTCCTCTATATAAAGGTGACAAAGAGTAGGTAAGTCAGGAACACTAATCATTAACTGGCCACCGAAATGTAAAACTCGATGCCACTCTTTGAGAACAACAGGCAATTCTCGCACATAGTCGAAGTGCTCCAGAACGTGGGAGGCGTAGATGGCTTCTACGGAGTTGTCTTCAAATTGACTGAGATCCATAGCGTTGCCAACGTAATCCACGTACTCTCTTGGTTGGATGTCTAGGATCTTCCAGTCTGGATGGGGATCTTTTCCCCCTATATGAAGGCGGATACGCTGACTGACCTGGAGTCTAGGTTCACCCCCGTCTAGAGGAGGAACCTGGTCGATAATCTGATGTTTATGAGCCAGATCAAAATAGGTTTTTTCAATAGCCATAGCCAAACGTTTTGGATCCCAGATGATCGACTTACTGTAGGACTCTCGAATAGTCTGTTTGGCCTTGGCCAGTCGCTCTGGATTGTTAGCCAGCTGGATTCCTCGCTCAATAAATTCTTCAACTGACCAGGTAATACAGTCATCAAGACCTATATTCCTAAGTAAGCTATAGCTCATTCGGCCGTAGTAATGGCGACCTACTAAGGTAAGAACTGGCACACCCATGTAGAGAGCTTCCATAGTGTGGGTTGCACCTGTGTAGGGAAAGGTATCGAGAACAAGATCCACCAAAGCTAGTTGGCCCCGGTGCTCTTCCACGCTGCTTGCTTGAGATAGAAAACGGACGCGATCCAAAACATCCAATTCCTTAGCTCTTTCCTGGTAACGCCTGATAACCGTGGCAATTTCCCCCGAGCCTTTGACGATCAAGATCCCCTTGGGAACAGCTTTCAGGATTTGCAGATGGGCATCAATACATTCGGGGGTACGCTTGTAAGCACTGGCCGCAGTTAGGAAAACAATATCTTGCGGGCCTATTCTCAGCTTGTTTTTGAAATTCACCTCATCTGCAGGAGTAATGTCCAGATACTCAACAGCACAGTAGCTAGGCAGGCGGATAATTTTTTCATGGTAATCGGCTTGGGCGTCTTCAGGAAGGATATAGGGATCGGCGAAAAAGTAATCAAATTCTAGCAAACCGACAGCATCTCCGCCAAGCCAACCAATTTGGATAGGAGCGGCCCGCAAAGCTGCTACGATGCTGGCATCGTGACTGGTAAGGGAGTCCATAAAAACCATGATATCGATGCGATCCTCACGCGCTTGAGCAGCTACTTGAGGCGGCTTGGTTTCTCCTGGAAAAAAGCGAAAATGGAGATTTTCGTGAGAGCGAAACTTTTGATACATATTGTCATGACTGGCCATATCTTCATTTTTCCACCCCTGGTAGTAGTAGTAGTAGACAACGTCCAGAAGATCGCGAGATAGGTTCCTGAGAGTAGCCTCACTGAGAAAGCCAACCGAATGTCGCTGAAAGCAGTTACCCAGAAAGCCTACTCGCAACTTGCGCTCAGCTCTACCGGATCTGCAGTAATCTTGCTGGTTTCTCTGCCAATACTCTGACCAGAGGAAGTCTCGCTGAGAAGCCATTAAGCTTAGGCAATCGTTAAAGATTCTACCACCAATCTGCTGGTAACGACGAATCAGAGAACGATCATCAGTTAGATAGCTCCAGCAAAAGCAAACTCGAAACAGAATGACTTTAGCAATCGTTAGACTCTCGAGTAGATTTTCATCGTTAATTCTTAGTGATCCTAAGTCGGCTTCCCTCGATAAAATTAAGTCTATAATTTTCTGGATAACAAGGTTTATCCGTTCTGGCTGGGCAGCATGGATCAACTTTTCCAGCGATTCTGATAGAAGGGATAGACGAAGAGTAAAGTTCTCTTGCACCTGTGAGCTCTCGGCCGCCGTGATGAGAGCTTCTCCTAAAATGGAATAGCCATCGCTAGTAGAGTTTTGAAAAAGAGCGCAAGCTGCTTTTTGAAAGAAATCGCCGATCAAGTCCTCTATGATCCATAGCCCTTTGTAGCGATTGGCTTGCTCGGGATCCACCGCATTGGCTAGCTGGGCTAGCAAAGCAGCAAATCCGGATTTCTGGTCCTCCAAAAGACGAGCTTGTAAAGCTGTGGCCACCTCAAAAAACAAATCCAGGTAGCCGTCATCCCATAGCCGAGTGAGAAGTTGAGTCAGGAGGGGCTCCTGGGTGATGTCTAGGGTCTGCTCTTCTCCCAAACTGGCCAATTGCTCCGCCAAAGCCTGCCCATAAAAGCCAACTGCCAGCTCGTCCTGAGCTTGCAGAGCCCGCATCAGCAAAACTTGGGTGTTGTCCCGCCGGCTTGGATCCAGCTCAAAGGCCATCTCCCGCAGCTTCAGACAAACCTGGAGACGCTGCTGCGGCTCCTGCGCGGGGCTGTTTTCCAGACGACTTGCGAGGGATAGCAACAAATCCAAGACTTTCTCCTGGGACAGGATCCCTGTTCTCACCAGAGGCGTGTAGAGCTGGTAAGCAAGGCTCAGCTGGCCAGCAGCCAAGGCCTGCTCCAGCGCTGACAAGGTAATTGCCTCTGGCTCAGAGGGGGAAGCCAAATCATTGGCTGAGGAGAGGTCAAAGAAACCCCACAGGAACTCCCGCCAATCCTTTGCGTCTTGCTCTCGGTAAAAAGCAACCAACCACTCCGCAAAGGCATCGGGAGACTGCTGAAACAGTTGCTTGGCTTCCAAAATCCGAGCTTGTGGGGTAGGGTTCATGGGCTGAAGAGAGAGCGCTAGTCCTAGTCTGCCACGCTGAGGCCAGCTCAGCTAAACCACTGACCTGTGTCAGGCTCATCTGGCAAAAATCCGCAATTGCGCCAGGGAGCAGGCTGTTATGAGTCGCCCTTGAGCGGGGTAAGTTAGCACTAGCAGGTGAGCTGCACAGTTAACTCTCTAGTTTGCTAAAGGAGCTGGTACTCATGAGCGCAAAGTCTCGTCAGTCTCTGTTGCGGGCCAAACTGGCTCAGCAAATTCTCTCCAAAGCCAAGGGCTTCACCCTGATTGAGCTGTTGGTGGTGATTGTAATTGTGGGTGTGCTGTCTGCAGTGGCAATCCCGCAGTTCTTAAACCAAGTGCGCCGCTCCCGTACAGCCGAAGCTCAAGCGGCTCTCACTGAAGTAGGCCGTGCCTCTGAAGTCTACCGACTCGACTTCGGCGTCTATCCTGACACGTATGATAGGATCAAGTTCGGTGGAGACCATACTGACAAGTACATGAACGATCCGTGGAGGGCTCCCAACTACCAAGATCCAGTGCCTACTGCACGTTCGACCAGTGCTCCTCACGCACTAAGGTGGGACACAACATCCAACGGTGCTCCATACATCAACAAGTCTGGTAATAACATTCAATGCACCATTGGGCTGGGAGCGCAGGAGACAGCTGTGCCTACTCTGAATACCTTTGTTGGTAAGAGCTGTAACGTCTTTCAATAATTTCTCTTTTCACTTCAAGTACTCCATGGCTCCCTATAGGGAGCCTTTTTCTTACCCTGACTAGTCTCGCACTGGAGAGCGGATAAGAGCTCAGACTAAACCGGTGAGGTAGAGAGAGATGACAGTAGCTGGGAAGGGTAGCAAATGCGTGTGAGAATGCCGTTTTCCATGAGGCTTTGACTGGCTTCAGGATTGTTGTAAAGTATAAACTCCTGATAGAGAGCTTCCATGCGAGTTCTATCTCCCGAGCAGTAAGCATCCCGTGAGGTTAAGTGAAAAGGCACCCGAATAGGATTAGACTTGGAGCGCCACCAGTAGTCGGGAAAGTTTCCCAGTTGGGCGTATTTTTTATAGTAGTTCTGGAATCCGCAGTTCAAGTAGTGCAAAATAGAGGGAGACGACGTTACTAGAGTATGATCCCCTGGAATATCAAAGCTATGTACGCTGTTAGGCAGAAGAGAGGGATAGATCCGAGCTGCTGACTTTCCATTCTGGTAAGCCAAAAAGTATTGACTCTTACTAGAGATCTTCTGAAACTGGGTATAGAATCCGGGATCCAAAATAGCAGGGTTTCTCTTAAATAAAGTGACCTCGCGGAAGTAGTCTTCGATCTCAAACGCTTCGGGAGCTGCTTCGTGGTTTAGAAACGTAACTTGAAATATGTCGTCGCTTACTCGATCAAACCAATTTGGAGCCGTTGTCTGGCCAGGATAAAAAAGCTCGTCTCCGTCAATACGAAGAATCCAGTCCATGTTTTGATCCAAGGCAAGTTGTATAGCCGTTTCTACGTTAAGGATCTGACGAGCCATGACCTCATAGCCAACATGAGGGCCATATTTTGGGTAGAGAAAATTCCCCAATGCTTGTTGGACTTGCAAAGCTTCATCGTTGGGAATAGCCGTTACATTGGGAAACTGAAGTGCTACCTGAAAGTGGGATCCTCTGGATCGTCAAAGAAGATATAAATATGGGCAATTCCAAGGGCAAGGTGATAGCGAATGAACGACTCCAAGCACACGCCTGGATCCCGAACAGTGGTAATTATGCAAACTCTGGCCATGGTGGAGCTGCAAGCCTTTAGGTGAATTGCTTGGCTCCTAGCCAAGTATTGATAGTGAAGCGGCTATCGGCAAAGGCTTGGCTAGGGCTAAATACCGGCAGGATCTCATGTCTACCCTCCCACTTCGCTGGGTACAGCCTCAAAACCTCGCTCGGCATGGGTGGTGGAGATGAGCAAGTCCATCTGGCACGTGTGCCGCCAGCTTTCCATGGGTATGCCATTGTCGTAGGAGAGCTCGTCTTGGGTAGGGGCCATCCAGGCAGGTAAACTGGATTTGGCTCTTGCAGACAGGGATCCATGGGGTTGCTTATAACCTATGCTCGGCTTATCGTTTTCCAGGGCAACAGAGATCCCTTGTTGTTGTGTCCAATCCTAGTAGCCTGTAGGAGCTAGAAGAACCTGCCGCTCAACTTGGGGAGTCGAGAAATGCAAGACATCAAGGCCAATGCTCCGCGAATTCTCCTCAATTAGCCAACTCCGCCAGACTATATCCCGCCCCCGCAGCTTTCAGATCGGCAGGTCAGTCTTTGCCCCAAGAGGAAAGCCAAGGGCTTTGGACTAAACTTTGTCAATCTCTCTAAGGAATTGGTGGAGTGCCCAGAGGGAGACTATGACCTCTATGACTTTGTGCAGCAGTCTGAGCAAATTACAAATAAGGAGTTTGACCTAGTTATTGTTTGGACTTCCAGCATTGACCAGAGTAATCCCCTAAATACAAGGAAGTTTAAATGCACCACACTCTTGCTAGCTGGAGACACCCACCACTGGGAGTTTCCCATCAACCATCTCTTGGCCTACTGGGCTACTGAAGGCTTTGATTACGTCGCTACTGCCTATAACTTCCAGCATTTGCACTGGTTTGCCGCAGCAGGCGCTGAGAATCTTGCCTGGTTGCCTCTTATCTCCATGCGCACTGTTACCCACGATTGGGTGGAAGATAGAGAAAATCAAGTGGTCTTTATCGGCCAACAGGGATCCCGCCATCCCAGGCGTTGCCGGCTGGTTCAAGCCATAAAGAATGCAGATTTGCCCATCCTCATCAAAACAGCCAACCGCCAAGAGGCAGCCAAATGGTTTGCCCATTCTCTGATTTCCTTTAACTGCAGCTAAAATGGGGATCTGAACTTAAGGAACTTGGAAGTGATTTCCGCGGGGGGCTTTCTGCTTACTGACCAGCTCTCCTTCGCCTCAGGATTGGACGAACTTTTGGCGCCCGGCACCTACTGCGACACCTACAACTCCGAAGCCCAACTCCTGGAGAAAATCCGCTACTACCTAGACCATCCCCAGGAGGCCATTCAAATTGCCCGCCGCGCTTATCACACTTTCGACCAACACTGGCATCCCCGCCACCGCATTCAGAACCTGCTGGACTGGGTGTTTGGGGGAGAGCTGCCGGAGCCCTTTCGTTACTCGCCCCGCTCTGATGTGCGCTACTTTGTCAGCACGGCCAGCTCTGCCTGGATAGACACACGACTAGGAATCTACGAGCCCATTCAAGAGCTGCATCGCGTGCAGGAGCGACTGAGGGTATTTGTTGGCCGAGGCTGTCCTGGGGTGATAGCCGCGGACTTGCTGGACTTGCCGCGGCTGGAGCTGTACGTGGAAGAGGGGTTTGGGGATCCCTGTGGTCTGCTGCAGCAGAAGGGAGTGCCCGAGCGAGTTCATGAGGTGAGGGGGGAGCCGAGCAGTTGGCCCAGCTTTGATGCGGTGGTGTGCACGGTGGGAGACTTGCAGCGGCTGGGGCGGCCTTTGAGAACCAGCTTTGCTTTCATCCTGGGAGAAGACACCCAGCTCCTCTTTGCCAATGCGGGAAACATAATAGAAACTTTTCTCATTGACTTAGTCCAAGGCCGCAGCTCCGTTCCGTCAGCTTGGCTGTGGAGGTACGAAGGCGTCGAGTACGAAGGAACGGTGGCCAGACTTAGTCGAGTCTATCAGCCTGCTGTTTCTGTTCTTTCTGATGTCAGGGTTGTCGTGGATGTGAGAGCGGGGGTGGGCGTGGCCAGCGCTTGTTTCAGAACTCTTCACCCTGAGGCGGCTATTCACTGTTTCGAGGTGGATCCCTTGGCCTTACACCTGTTGCGGCAGAATGCTTTGATTTTGGAGAACTGCTTTGTGCATCCGGTGGGGCTGGCGGGGCAGGATAGCTGCAGAACTCGTCGTCTCTGGCCGGAAGATCCTCAGGCCGAGTGGGGAGTGGAGCAGGTGCTCCCTTTCCGAGAAGCCAGGGAAGCTTTGAAGGAGTTGGGTTTGGAGTCCATCGATGTGCTCAGGGTAGCTACGGGTGGGGATGAGGTGGAGGTATTGGCTAACCTGCAGCCGCAGCTTAGGGACATCAAGGTGATTTACGTGGAGTTTACCTCTGAGCAAGACCGCAAGCGGATTGACCAGATGCTGGATCCCTCTCATCTCCTCTGGCAGGGGGAGATCATAGCCGGTCAAAAGGGAGCTCTTTGCTACATAAACAGATTTCATCTTTTCGACAAGAAGTAAGGTCTTAGAGAGGAGAGATAGAAGTCATGAACTCAACTATCATCGTTACAAGTGCCGATAGCAAGTTTTTTGAATTGGTTCAGGGAACTATTCTCTCTATTCGAGAAAAGCCACAGGGCCAATCTGTAGATATTGGATTTTTTGATGTAGGGTGTACGCCAGAGCAGTTGCAATGGATAGGTCAGTACGTTGACTATATCGTAGAGCCAGATTGGAATTACAACGTTCCTGATGTCGATAAACAACCTAGGTACCTCAAAGCGCTGGTCTCTAGACCTTTTTTGCCTGAATATTTCCCAGGTTATGAAGTTTACATTTGGATTGATGCAGATGCTTGGGTGCAAGACTGGTCTGCGATTGATCTTCTTGTCTTAGGAGCAAAAAGAAAGAGCTTCTCAATAGTTCCAGAGTTAGTAGCTAAACATAAGAACAGACCCTGGATGCAAACTTGGATATCTTGGCACTACCACCTTTACTTCTACCACACGGAATTTGATCGTTTAGATATAGAGCCTCTGCTAAATGCTGGTGTGTTTTCTGGTGCCAGACAGTCTATTCATTGGTCAATATGGGGCAAAAGATTAGGTCAAGCTATTTCTAGGTGCCTTGATTTGTGGACAGACCAGTTTGCTCTAAACGTGGCTATTTATAGAGATATAGGTCTGGATAGAGTTGAACTTTTGCCATTAAATTGCAACTGGCTAGCCCATTGTGAGATGCCCCAATGGGATTTGCAAAGGAAGATTTGGGTGGATCCTTTTCCACCTCACAATCCAGTAGGAATCATACATCTTACAGCCGACGTTAAGGTGAGACCAACTCATATTGCGCTTACAACTGAAGGTTTTAAGATTGAAGCTAGCTTGCGGTATGCAGGCATCATCTCCACTCCGGTCAAGAGATACGACTACGTATCGCCTAACCAGATTAGAATACATCTTGACCATAGCTTTCCTTCAATGATTGCGGCCGAGCCAAGCTCTCACCCCTGGCCTTATCTACGGAAAGAAGTTCCTCACCTTTGGCATACGGATCTACGTCAACCTACCATCGGCTTTGTTAGTCGGGACGAGGCACACATTCTGTACAATACTGCGCTAAAGTTTCGAGGAAAATCTGCTCTGGAGATCGGCTGTTGGTTGGGCTGGTCAACTGCTCACCTGTCAGCAGGAGGTGTTATTCTCGATGTTGTCGATCCAATTTTGGAAAATCCACTGGCTTATGAGAGCGTGAACCAGTCTCTCTGCTCGGCTGGAGTTCGCTCTAATGTCAATCTCTACCCTGGCTACAGTCCGGAAAAGGTAGAGGAAATTGCCCAGCAAGAGGATCGTCGCTGGTCTTTAATTTACATTGATGGGAATCATGACTCGCCGGCTCCCTTGCAGGATGCTCAAGTGGCAGAGCGCTATGCTGCTGAGGATGCCTTGATTCTGTTTCATGATCTAGCCTCGCCGGATGTGGCTGAAGGTTTGAATTACTTGAGAGACAGGGGCTGGAACACGATGATTTACCAGACCATGCAAATTATGGGAGTGGCCTGGCGAGGCAATGTCAAGCCCGTTGAGCATATTCCAGACCCTGCTGTGAATTGGACATTGCCAGAGCACCTCAAGGACTATCCGGTCTGTAACCTTGAGTTGTCTAGGGTGCTAGAGAAAGTTAAATCTTTTACCTTGCTGGGCTTTGAGCGTCTTTGGAGCCTTTATTCACTGGCTAAGCAGGTTTGTGAAGAAGACATTCCTGGGAACTTTGTAGAATGTGGTGTTTGCAGGGGTGGAAGCTCAGCTTTGCTGGCCTGGGTGATTAAGAACTACAGCCGTCGACCTCGCAGGCTATATGCTTTCGATACCTTCTCAGGTATGCCTGATCCAACAGAGGTGGATCGAGATTATCGAGGAGTTGGTGCCAACGATACGGGTTTTGGATCCGGTGCCTTAGCAGCACCCATTTCGGAGAACTTAGAGGTGGTTGCCAAGGAACTGGGAGTTTGGGATCTCATTGTCCCCGTGCCAGGGCTGTTTGCTGACACCTTGCCTGCCTATCGAGAGCAAGTGGGTGAGATTGCTCTGCTGCATGCAGATGCTGACTGGTATCAATCAACGATGGATATTTTTCATCATTTCTATGATCAGGTTCATTCCCAAGGATTCATCCAAATCGATGATTACGGACACTGGCAGGGATGTTGGAAAGCTGTTCATGACTTCGAGCAGGAAATCGGAGCCTTTTTCAGGTTGCATAGCGTCGATTACACAGGGGTTTGGCTGAGTCCTTCAGAAAACCTGGTAGTGATTAGAGTTAGAGATAGCCTAACAGAAACCTCCAAACCACAAGGGATCCGCCTGAGCAAGATCAACGTGGGCCTTTTCCCCTACTGGGAAATGGAGACAGAGCAGCTTATCCAAGAACTGGAGGGCTTGCTGGAGCCAATTCTGCGCAGTCCTCAGCCAGAAGACTATGCTCTGATCTTCCTAGGGGATCCGGATCCGCAACTGGCCAATCAAACTCTGGAGATAGCTGCAGGCAACATAGCTCTCAGGCTCATGGAAGAGGGGTTAGAGCTCAGTAGAGAGCCGTTCTGTTCAGTGGTAGCTGGCTTGAACCCCTGGCAATGGGAGAGGCTCATTCCCCAACTCAACTATCGCTATCCCTTGAAGCGGGAGCGCTTTCCCAAGGGATTACGGCCTGCTATTCAAAAGCTACCTGTGTTGCTGTTGGCCTCCTAGGGATCCATCTGTTGTCTTGAGTTACTTGGCTGTCTACAGGGCGTCTGGATCTACCCCTAGCTCTCGTAGCTTCCGGGCCAGGCGCCCTGCCCGTTGTTCGGCCTGCTCAGCCCTTTGCCGCTCCAGTTCGGCCTCGGTGGGTACCAGTTCCCCAGCAGCAGTGGCCCAGCGAATCCAGGTGGCCTCGATGTCCCGAAACCTGCCCTCCCACTTCACTAGGCACAATCCCAAAACCTCGCTCGGCAAGCAACCCTCGGCATCCTCTTTAATCGGCTCATAGCGGTCGCCCCTCAGCCGAAACCCTGCCCAGTCTTCTGGATCAAACGGGTCAAACCAAAAGTACTCCGGCACCCGGATAATCTGCTCATAAAGTTGCTTTTTGCTTGTTTTATCCTCCTGGGCAGTGCTGGGAGAAAGAAGCTCAATCACCACGTCCGGCCCTTTGCCCTGCTCCCAAATCACCCAGCTTTTGCGCTCGCCTTTAGGCACGCCCAACACCACAAAATAATCCGGCCCTTTGAAATTGCGGCCGCGGGTCTGCTCCAAGCTGTAGTAGAGAAACATATTGCCGCCGACAAAGCCATCAGGGCGCTGCTGCAACCAGGTTTGGGTAGTGGAGATGAGCAAGTCCATCTGGCACCTGTGCCGCCAGCTTTCCATAGGTTCGCTGTCGTCGTAGGGGAGCTCGTCTTGGGTGGGGGGCAACTCGGGTAGATAAACCGGATCCAGCACCTCAGTAATTGGGTTCGGGTTAGTCATTGCCAGTTCTCCTCTCTTTACCCTTACAAGGTATCGGGATCCACCCCCAGCTCCCGCAGCTTCTGGGCCAGGCGCTCTGCTCGCTGTCGCTCTTGCTCAGCACGTTGGCGCTCGATTCTCTCAGCTTCTTCAGGAGTAGGCACCAGCTCCCCATTGGGGAAAAAGTAGCGCAGTTGTTGGTTATGGATCCCCAGATACAGCTCCAGCATCTCGCTCCAGCGCCAGCCCTGCTCCGTTGGCTCAATCTCCTCGTACTTCTCCCCCCTCAGTCGCAAACCCATAAACTCCTGCGTCTCCGGAGAATAGTAAAAGTACTCCGGTG
This sequence comes from Synechococcus sp. R50.1, assembly GCF_047462115.1. Lineage (NCBI taxonomy): Bacteria > Bacillati > Cyanobacteriota > Cyanophyceae > Synechococcales > Synechococcaceae > Synechococcus > Synechococcus sp. R50.1. The sequence goes on from NZ_JANSIN010000001.1 coordinate 114,187, forward strand.
TCCTGAAAATCCTTTCGTAAAGCTCCCGCTTCTCACCCCGATCCACTTTGGCAGTCGATTCCGAAAGCAGCTCGATGATCAAGTCCGGGTATTTGCCACCTTCTTCCCACACCACCCAAGAAGGGCGGGGGCGGTTTTCTACCCCTTTGACCAAAAACAGATCTGGCCCGCGGAAGTCTTTATTTTTGAGTTGCTCTCGGCTGTAGTAGACGGTGAGGTTCCAGGCGAGGAAGTAGTCGTTGCGGTCTTGCCAGAGGCGGGCGAGGCAGCTGACCAGAATCAAAAGCTGCAGGGCATGCAGGGAGTGTTCCATTTCGGGTTCATCGCTGAGCAGCCCCTGGGCCGAGGGCATGAGCTCCGCCAGTTGCTGGCGGGTGAGGGGAGTAATCTTTTCCTCGGCTTTCTCTTGGAGTTTTTCTTGGGCCAGCATTTTTGCACTCGGGGCAAGTGAATTAGCTGTAGGCTAACCCATCGATAGAACCGCCGGCAGGTGCTCTGCTTCAGGCTGACAGGGTGATAACAGGAGCGTTCTACTAACTGAAAGGCATAATTAAGAGATGTAAACTTCTCCTTTTGTCCGCATGTCTTTCTGGAAACTTTTGGTGGTGATAGCGGTGCTGCTTTTCGGCTTGGCAAGCGGGATCCCCACCGCACAAGCGGCCACCCTGGGTGGCTCCCCCTACAATCGCGCCCAACAGGAAGTTGTGATTGCAGCTAGCCCAGACCAGGTGTTAAAAGCGGCTGAGCAAGCCTTTCAAGTTTGGAAGCGGGGGGAACTGGTCTCTGTGGATGCTGAGGCGATGGAAGTGAAGGGGATCTCCCGCACCAACTTTTTTAAGTTCGTGGACGATCTAACGGTTTCGCTGTCGCCAATAGAAGGGGATCCTGGCCATACTCGTCTACACATTACTTCCGAAGGCCGTGTTGGGGAATATGATTTCGGCGGCAACCGGCGCAACATCAACGAGTACCTGAACACTTTGCGGTCGTTGCTGGAGCAGGGCTAGGGCCGACAGGACAAGGCGGGGGACTTATGGGGATCCGCATCTTTTGCCGTCTCTCATGATTCCCTGCTCTGTTCTAGCTTGGCCACACGGGCTTCCAGCTTGCGCAAGGTACGTTGCAGCTCAGGCAAGTGCCGTTGGACTGCCATGCTCTTGCGCCATTCGGAAATGGGTTGATGGGGGTAGCCGGCCACCGTTTGACCGGCGGGGATATCGCTGGTGACGCCTGTTTGGGCGGCCACACGCACGCCATCGCCGATGTGAAGATGCCCGGCCAAGCCACATTGCCCGGCCAAGATGACGTGGTGGCCCAATTGGGTACTGCCGGCAATGCCCACCTGAGCCACGATCAGGCAGTGGGATCCGGTGCGCACGCCGTGGCCAATTTGCACCAGATTGTCGATCTTGGTGCCGCGGCCAATACGGGTCTCGCCAACGGCGGCCCGGTCGATGGTGGTGTTGCTGCCTACCTCCACGTTGTCTTCCAGCACCACTCGGCCCGCCTGCAGCATGCGCCGCCAGGAGCCATCTGCCAGAAGAATGTGGCCAAAGCCGTCGTCGCCAATGACAGCGCCGCTGTGGATGAGGCAATCATCCCCAATCTCCGTGCGCTCGTGAATAACGCAGTTGGCGAAAAGCTGACACCGGGATCCAATCCGCACGTGGGGATAGATGGTGACATTGGGGTGAATTTGGGTGTGGTCGCCAATTTTCACTCCCTCCATCACCACTGCGTGCGGCCCGATGGCCACCCCCTCCCCCAGCTCGACGCTGGGATCGATCACAGCGGTGGGGTGGATGCCAACGGGCAGGCGGTAGGGTTGGTAGAACAGCTCAATGGCCTGGGCAAAGAGCAGACGGGGATCCCTGCCCCGCAAGCAGGCAATGGAACGGGGCAAAGGGGTCGATTCTTCCACAATCACCGCGCTGGCCTGGGTTTGCTCCAGCAGGGGCAAGTAGCGGGCCTCGCTGAGAAAGCTCAGCTCCCCTGGGCGAGCCTCCGCCAGGCTGGCCACGCTGTGAATTTCCAGGGTGGGATCCCCCTCGTAGGCACACCCCAATTTTTGGGCAATTTCCTGTAGCTGCATTGGAGTTGACATCCTCTACGATTGCAGCAGCCGCACGTCCATCACGGTGCCGCGCAAGTTGTAGTCAAAGGTCTCTAGCTCTAGGGGAACGCCAATTTTGACGCGATTGTTGCCCAGGACGATGCCATTCTCGGTGCGCTGGCCCCGCCCCCGCAACGTAAATACCAGGTCGAGGCGATAGGCTTCGGGATCGGGCAAGTTCTGCACCCGTCCATCGGGAAACACCACCGGCACGGTACGGCTGACATTCTCCACCCGTACCACTTCCACCTGGCCGTAGGGCTGATTGCGGATGATCAAGTCGGCCTTGTGCCCCGCCCGGAAGGGTTCTACGGAGCGGCTGCTGATCCCGCGCACGATCATATCCACTTCCACCGGTAGCGTGGGGCCACCTCCCACCTGGACTACACTGCCCGCCTGCCGACCCGGAAAAAACAAGACGGCAACAATGGCCACCACCACAATTGCCAGGGCTCCCAGATCCAAGAGGCTGACTTTTCCCAAAAGCCGCCCCTGTTCGTCAATGACCCGCATATCACCTCTCCTCGCACACCCTGTTTTGATTCTAGGCAGGTTTGCTCCCCAAGTGGCTTTCCCGCTCTAGGGGATCCAAGCCAGCGTGCTGCTGCCCAGCGGTAGGCGGCGTTCCCGCCAGCGGTGCGAACCACTTTGTCCATCAGGAATGGGCAGCCCGTCCTGCAAATCCACCAACCACACTTGCGAGGCCATGATGGCTTGCCCGCTACGGCTAAGGGGAGCCGAGGGATCCGGGATCCCTGGGAACGGTTCCAAGAGCGTGTAGGCCAGCATGCGTCCATCCGGGGAAATGCTGAAGTCCAGATCGACGGGATAGGTGGCTCGAACCACCTCTATGGCGTTGCCTGCTTCAGTGCCGAGCGTTATCGCCAGCAGGCGGGGCGACTCGGTGTAGCTGGGGGAGTCCATCGCGACCTCGCCAACAGAATCATGCTCCGCACCGCTAACGTGAGAGACCTCACTGACCAAGGCGTAGAAGATGGGCGCCCGAGGGGAAAAAGCCCCTTTCAGGATGGATCCCTGGGTTCTCAAAATCTCCTCGCTGTTGCCGGTATTGCTGACGATGGAGAGGCTGCGGGTGTAGTCGGGATTGAAGCGCAGCAAAGCCCCGAAAGCCCCATCGGGGCGGATGGCTAAGGTTTGGCCGAACTGGGCTAGAAAGCTCTCCGCTGCCGCCCGTGGATGCAAGGGTACGATCCCCACCCCCTGTCCCTGCGAGATGAGCAGGCTGCTCTCATCGGGGCTAATGAAAAAATCTCCCCCCACCGCCGTATCCAGCTCTAGACGTTCAAAGGGATCCCGGCTCGTTTTCTGGATCCACAGCTCCGTCTGGACGGCAGCCATGGGATCCCGTTGCAGCGGGATCCGCTCTGCCACCACCAGTTCCCCCGTCGGCGAGACTTGGAAGCGCAGGTTTTGGTAACCCTGATGATCCAGCAGCAACCGCGAAGACAGATCCTCCAGATCCAGCCGGTACAGATCCTGGTGCTGTAGGTTGGTGGCCGTGGCGAAATAGTACACGAAGCGGCCATCAGCACTGGGCTGCATTTGGGTTACCTTGACCCCAGCTGGAGTCAGCAGAGTAGCGGCTCCCGTCTCCAGGTTGAACAGAAACATTCGCCCTCGCTGGGCAGGTTCGGTGCTGATCCCCAGCAACTGCCGATCCGGCGTGCGGAATTCCCCCTCAAAGGGCTGGGCCATGGGCTGGCCCCGTTCATCCACGGCTGCCTGCAGGCGCACCCGGTAGGTCTGGCCGTAAGGGGCTGGTTCTGTCAGCGTCCAAAAAAAGCGGCGACCCAGCTTGCGCATTCGGCCTGGCAGAGGGGGCTGGATCTGCAAGTGCTCTTCAACACTGACGGGATCCATCGGGCGGTTGAAGGTGAGCACCATCTGCACTTCTTGCGCCCCCACCCGTTGCTGTTGCCAGTTAAAGTCCCGCACGTAAGGAGCTGTGTGGTTGCCCAACACCACCAGGATCACCCCGATGGCCAGGTTGCAGAGGGTAATCCGGGCAACCCAGCGATCCAGAGGCTGTGGGAACCACCGCGTCAGGGTTGCGCGCCAGTAAGATCCCGACCGGGCAGACATCTGACTCATAGGTTACAAACAACAGACAGGTATGGGCAGCCAGAACTTGGGGAGCTGCCTATTGCAGCATCAAAAAAAGAAAGTCTTCTAGGTTGGTTAGGAAGGTCAGCACCTCAGCGGTTGTTCGTTCTTCATCTGGGGATCCCAACTGGACGGCCTGTTGAATCAGCTCTCGAACCGGCGTTGGTCCTTGAAGCAGTGGCGCCAACCAGCTCACTTTCTCGGCAGGGATGCTGATCCGCCCGTGGGTGGCTCCTGTCCACTGCATTTCGTAGGGCCGCTTCTCTTGCAGGGCTTTGCTGTACTCCTGGCGAAAGCGGGGGTTGTCCATCAACAGGGGATTGAATTGTACGGATCCCGACAGCCAATCTTCGTCGCTCCAGGGCAGCACTGGCGAAGAGCCGGCATGCTCCGCCCAAAAGTCGATGAGGCGATGGACAGGGCGAAGGAGTTCATACAGATGCAGCCGCTCCATGATGCTGAGGGTTGCCAACCGCTGCCGCACAAACTCAGGCACCTCTTTAAACAAAGACTCCACCGACCAGTCGGGCCTATCCACCAAGCTCAAAAAGCTCAACCCCGCCTGCTGCAACATGCGAAACAGGTCGGGGATCGTGAACCCCTTGTCGTTGGAGAGTAGGTAATTATTCATAATGGCCGCATCTTCGGCATAGTTGGCCGGGTTCCAGAACACCGCCTGGGCCACTTCTTCTCGCAGGGATCCCATGAACTCCCGCACATTTTGCGCCCCTACAGCCGGTGGAACGTCAAATTGGCCCACTTTTTGAAAGGCTTCCTGCAAGCGGAAAAACACCTGCCGTTGGCGGCGGCTGTGGAGATTGGCCCGGATGATGCCATCGGGCTTGAGGACATTTTTCATCGCCCGCAGGCCCTCGGTGGGATCCTCCAGCAAATACAAAACATCATTGAGGCTGATGAAATCGAATTGGATCCCCAGGCGATCCAGCTCCAGCAGATTGAGGACATAAAATTCGGCATCTGCGAAGCCGTGGTGGCGCAGGCGTTCCTCGGTAAGCTTGACCGAAGCCGGAGACAGATCACAGGCAACGATCTGGGCCCCTGGATTGGCCTCAGCCATCATCAACGTTTCCCAACCGGAGCCACAGCCGGCATTCAACAACACCTTGCCCTCTGGCGGGACGATGGTATGGGTGCGCAGGTACTGAGCCGTGGTATAGCTCATCTTGAACATCTCCGGCAGGGCGTTGCGGGCCGTCTGCGAGAGGGGCACATTGGGGTAAGGCAAAGCCTCGTAAAGGCTCAAGGCTCGTTCCGAAGCGGAGAGGGCAGAGCTGGCCATAGGCAGGGGAAAGGCTCAACGGTTCAATTTATGATTGAGTGTAGCCCTGGTCGCGACAGCCTCAGGGATCCGCAAAAAACTTGCCATGGCTACTGCTTCCTTGCCCCGTCGTCGCTCTCGCTTCTCCCTGGCAGGCACTCTGGCCGCCGTTGGGGGGGCGTTTCTGTGTGGGATCCTGGTGGTGCGGCTGCAATTGCCGATGCTGGAGCGGATCAATCTGGGAGAATTGGAAAATGCCGAGGCCCGCAAAAACCGCAACATTGCCCTGGCCAATACGCTGGGGTGGCTGGGCTACCGCAACTTGGGGGCTTCCTGGCTGTGGCTGGAGCTGATCCAGTACTACGGGGATGCACCGGCTCGCACCCTGACTGGCTATGGCCTGGCCTACGACTACTTCGATCACATGCTGCGGCTGGATCCCCATTTCCTCTTGGGCTACCGGCTCTCTAGTTTGGTGTTGGCCTATCGGGCCGGCCAGCCGGAAAAAGCCGTCGAGATTTTGGATCGCGGCCTGCAGCAGTTCAACCCCCAAAACAACCCTGACGCCTGGCGACTTTATGTGGATCGCGCCCTACTTAACTTTATGTTTCTGGGGGATGCGGAAGCGGGCCGCAATGACTACTACCAAGCCGCTGCCTGGCGAGAGCAGGTGGGCCTGCCTGGAGATGAATTTCGCCAGTTGGGGGATAACATCGCCCGCAGTCCTCTCAGCCGCCGTTCCCAATTCGATGTTTGGCTGAGCGTGTTTAACTCCACCACCGACCGGGATACCCGCCTGTTTGTCTTGGAACAACTGGTCCAGTTGGGTACGGTGCTGCAAATGCTGCCTACGGGGGAGATCGAGATCCTGCCCCCTCCTCTGCCCGACTTCCCCGACGAAGAACCCTATCGCTTGCGCCTGTGATTTGATCCGGGGGACAAAGATTGCGCCTTAGGGCTGTGACGTTGCCCCAAAAGGTGAGCTAAACTCTAACCCAAATTAAGCCAACCCAACGGGCCGACTCTTCAAGAGCCGCAGCTTTCCGCTGGAATCCGCTGGAAAAGTTTGCCTCTCTCACGTGGAGAGTAGCTGGCCCTGCTGACTTTGCAATGAGAAATTGCAATGCGAAAACAGTGGCCAGCCCCGTAGCAAGTCCTGGAGACGGTCTGGGGTTCCGGTTGGTTCCCGAAACTTCCCTATCTTATTATTTCTTAACTTTTGTTCTTGTTCTGCACAATAGGAGTGACCCCCATGACCTCAAGAACTTCCCTTCTGATGACTGTGGCTGTCCTTTCGGGCAGTTGGCTTGTTCTTCCGGCGGCAGCACAATCTTCCGGGACGGCCCGGGTGCGGTCGGTGGTGGATGGGGATACCTTCTGGGCGGACTTGAACGGCAGGCCAACCCGTTTCCGTCTGGCCTACGTGGATGCGCCGGAGCTGACCCAAGGGCGCTGGGGGCGGCTATCCCAAGAGGCTCTGCAAAACTTGCTCCCGACGGGATCCCTGGTGCAGGTGGATACCCTCTATGTCACACCGGAAGGGCTTCACATTGCCCAGGTGTACAACGCCGATGGTTTGGTGAATTTGGAGATGTTGCGCCAGGGTCAGGCGGTGGTTTACGAGCGCTTTTTGCACGGGGCCAATCGGCAACGCTACCTAGAAGCCCAAGAGGCGGCCCAAGCGGCGCGGTTAGGCTTCTGGCAGCAACGCAATCCGGTGATGCCTTGGGAGTTTCGGGAGACGGCCACGCAAACCTCGGCCTTTGCGGGGGTCAATGTTTTGGATGGTTCTTTGATTCGTGAAAATCCGGCGGCGGCTGCGGGTGTGGGGATTGCTACTGCGGTGGTGATGGTGGGTCTGAGCAAGGTGCTGTGGAGAAAGCCCAGCCGACAGAGGGTGAGCATCCGGCAGATGGAGCGGGATCTGAAACAATTGCAGCGCAGCCTGACCACAACCCTGGCCAGTCGCAAGCAACTGGAACGGCGGTACGACGAAATTTTGCAAAAGGCCGAAGATTGGTTTGTCAGGGCTGAGAAAGCCAGCCAACAGAACCAGGATGACCTTGCCCGCGAGGCTTTGGTCCGGCGCAACCAGCACATGAGCGCAGCAGAAGCGGTTCGCAAATCTTTGGATGAAGTTGAAGCGCAGGTGGCAACCCTTCGCGAAGGCATTTCCCGCCTGGAAAGCCAGATCTCGATGGCCAAGCTGGAGCGGGAGATGAACAACTGACGCGAACGCAACCATGCCCAACTCCTCTTTTGCGTCTTTTGCGCTAGAGGAGGGGATCTGCGCACTTGGGCTAAGGCAAGGAGGGGGGCAGGTTTTGCAGGATGGTGCGGACAACTGCTGCTGAGTTGAGCGCTGCTGTTTGAAAAAAACTCAAGAAATCCGTATCGTCCCCTGCATCGCTGACCGAGCGCACCAGCAAACAAGGGATCCCGGCTTCTTGCGCTACTCGCACCACGGCTGCCCCTTCCATCTCCACCACCAAAGCGCCGGTGCGTTCTCGGATTTGTCGGCGTAGGTCTGCGTCGGCCACAAACACATCGCCGGTGGCCACCAAGCCTTGATGAATGACGGGATCCCGGCCTTGTAGGGGGTGGAGAGGGATCCGCTCGGGATGGGCCACAATCAGGTCGTAGAGGGCGCTATCGGCCTCGGCCAGTGGGTGGCGCAGCTCTGGGATAAAGTCGATCCCCAAGACAAAGCCCTCGGGTCGTCCGGTGCCAAAGTCGTGCTCAATCGCCGCATGGGCCAGCACCACATCTCCCATGTGCAGGTGATCGGCCAAGGCCCCGGCCACACCGGTAAAAATGATCCCCTGCAAAGGGAAATGGGCCACCAACAGAGCCGCCGTGGTTGCCGCCCGCACCTTGCCCACTCCGCCTTGTACCACCACCACCGATTGCCCCGCCAGGGATCCCTGGTGGAACTGTCGCCCCAGATGGGTATGGATGGAGCAGGTTTCCATTGCTGCGGTGAGCATGGCCACTTCCTCGGGCAGGGCTCCAAGAATACCAATGGCTTTCTGGGGGAGATGAGATGGAGATTCCATAGAGCTTCCCTCAGGTTCTTCGAAAGACTTTTGAACAGGCTCTCTCTCCAGTTGGCGGGGGGGATCGCTTGCCCTCACCTGTCCGGCCACTTAGTGAACCATTGCCAACGGTTTCATTCTCGCCTGAGTTGAGGATCCCAAAGCGATGACCGGATAGGTCGGAGTCTTAGGCGGTATAGCGGTATAGTTGAGGTGGTTGGATAGGGAATAGGGGGAAGACCATGGTCTACAGTGAGCCGCTCATGAGCACCTTTAACCCTTCGCCAGAGGTTTTTCCAGAGCCCCTTCGCTGCGTTGAGGTTGTCTCGGCGGTGGTTTCCAGCCTCAAAGAGGATGCGGCCTACGAAAACCATGAGCAGGGACACACCTGGAAGTTCACCTACGGCACGGCAGAAGTGTTCGTCCATTTGAGCGGCGAATCCCCAGAAGACACCCTTTTGGTATGGTCTCCTGTTCTCTCTCTGCCGGTGGCAGAACCCGCCAAGTTGATGCAGAAGCTCCTGGAGAAGAATTGGAGCGATACCCTAGAAGCGCGTTTTTGCATTTGGAACAACCAGGTGGTGCTGAACCACTACCGCACCTTGGAAGGGATCACAGCGGGCGAAATTTCCCGGGCCATCACCATTGTGGCCAGCTTGGCCGATGAATATGATGAGCCCCTCCAGGCGGAGTTCCCCAAAGTTTAAGGTCTGGCTTTGCCAGGATGGGATCCCAGGGATACTGGCTCCCCTACCGCGTGGCCTCTGGGGCCTGGCAAATGGAGCAGGACTTCCGGCTTTTGCACAGGCTTCGTCGGGATCCTCAGCCCTGCTTGCGCTTCTACGGCTGGGATCGGCTCACCCTCTCGCTGGGACGACACCAGGTTTGGCCAGATCCCCTGCCAGGGATCCCGATTGTGCGCCGACCCACGGGGGGAAGGGCGGTGCTCCATCAGGCGGCTGAGGATGCAGCAGAGCTGACCTACAGCTTGGTGTTGCCCCTTTCTTACTTGCAAGCCAGGTTGCCCAGTTTGCAGCGGGCCTGGGTGTACGACTTCTGTTGCCGCTTTTGGGTGCAGGGGTTGGCGGAGCTGGGCATTGCCATAGATGAGCCCGCTTTTGCTCACGGCCAAGGCCACCAAGATCCCGGCTACCGCAACAAGACCAGTTGCTTTGCCTCCCGTACCCGTGCTGACTTGAGCTGGCAGGGCAAAAAGCTGATGGGCAACGCCCAACTGTGGCAACCTTGGGGGATCCTGCAACAGGGATCCCTCCTATTGCAACCCAATCTAGAGCTGTGGGAACGGTATCTGCCCGGCTCGCAGGTGATTGGTATCTACGACATTTGCCCCACGGCGCCAGGGATCCCTGCTTTGATCGAACATTTTCTCCAGGCCGCCCGGGAGTGCTTTGAAGTGGAATGGCAAGAAGAAGCCTGGCTCCCTTGGCCGGACTGAGGGCCGGTTGCTGTTAACAATTACTAGCAACAAGAAGCGGCTTGTCTCAACCGTTCCCCAACTCCCCTCTCTCCCTGGGAAAAGGACTGCCAGTCTAGCCGAGACAGCTGTGCTAGAACCTAGGCAGCGCTCAGCCAGGTAAGCCATGCCGAAAGTTTGGGCGGCAGTTTTGCTAGTTGTATCCCTGCTGCCGCAGCCCGCTTGGGCCATTACCCTTGAACAAGTGCCCAACCCCCGCCGTCAGTATGGAGGGTGGGTTTCCGATACCGCCAACATCCTCAGCAGCAGCACCGAAAACGAGCTCAACCGTCTTATCACTCAGCTTGAGCAGCGCACCAGTGCCGAGATGGCAGTGGTTACCGTGCCGAATACTCAGGGATATGCAACACCAAAAGACTTCACCACGCAGCTATTTAACTACTGGGGGATCGGCAAGGCAGGCCAAAACAACGGGGTTTTGTTTCTCATCTCGGTAGGGGATCGGCGGGTGGAAATCGAAACGGGCAGGGGCCTGGTCGCTATCCTCCCCGACAGCCGAGTCCAGCAGATTATCGACCAGCAGATCCTGCCTCGGTTTCGCAATGGGGATTTTGATGGCGGCACTCTGGCGGGGGTGCGGCAGTTGACCTCGGTATTGCAGGGCCAGCCCGTTGCAAATGTTCCTGCAGTGGCCCAGGGCATTGATTCTTCCCTGGTGGAAGGGATCCTGCTGCTGCTGGGGATCATCATTTTGGGACTGGGGTGGCAGCGCTCTCGCATGCCCGTCTCTCTAAGGGCTGAGCGAGGGGGAAGACAAGTCCTCTCCCTGACACGCAGAGATCCAAGAACAGGTGCTGTGCTCTCTTCGGTTCAGAGCGACCCCATTCGTCTCTTCCTCTATTCGGGATCCCTCTGCCTTGGCGTGTTCCTAGGATTGTCCAGCGGCAACTGGCTGGGGTTCGCTCTGCCGGTTGTGGCTGCTATGGCCACTGACGGCACCTTGAGCCGGAAGCGTGGGATCCCTTTTCAGCCAGTGGTCTGTCAAGCCTGTGGCCGACCCATGCGACTCATCCAGCCCCAGCTGGATAAGTACCTTCCCCAAGAGCATCGCCTGGCCAGGAGCCGCGGCAGAGCTCGCTACTACGGCTGGTTTTGTCCTACCTGTCAAGGAATAGCTGTGGTTGTGCGCGAAGGCACGCTCTCCCGACACCTTTACTGCCCTCGGTGCCAAGCCCTCACCCTCGACCTCACCACACAGGTTCTCAGGGAAGCCACCTATTCCTCTAGCGGCTTGAAGCTGGAAATCCTGAGCTGTCCTATCTGCGGGTACCGCAGCGAGCGAGAGGTGGTCATCCCCGAGCTCAGCGACACAGACACAGATTCAGACTTCGGTGGAGATTCAGGTGGAGATTCAGACTTCGGTGGCGGTAGCAGCGGAGGTGGCGGAGCGGGCGGCAGTTGGTGAGACCCAACTCTAGAGATTTCTCTATCGATCTGAAAAAGGAGTCGGGCTTCTCTTAAATCCGCCAGGACAGTACAGTGGTAAGGGAGCAGCAATAGAAACTGGCTAAGGACGGATCTCTCATGACCCTCGGAGAAGGCGTACAACTGGTTACGTTTGTGGTGCTATCGGCGATGGCCATTGGCTTCGCGCTAGGCGTGGTTTGGGCCCCCAGCATTGTCTATTCCGGTTTTCTGCTCGGGGGCGTTTTCCTGAGCATGGCCGGGTTGTATCTCCTCTTGAATGCCGATTTTGTGGCCGCAGCCCAAGTTCTGATCTACGTCGGCGCGGTTAATGTGTTGATCCTGTTTGCCATCATGTTGGTGAATCGGCGCTACACCTTTGCCCCCCTGAAGCTGGGCTGGCTGCGCAACGGAGTGACGGCAGTCGTGTGCTTGGGGTTGTTTGCCCTTCTGACGGCGATGGCCCTGAATACCCCCTGGCAGTTAGAGCCAATCCAACCCATGAGCAGTGTTTTGGTGATGGGTGGGCATTTCTTCAGGGAGTATCTGTTGCCTTTCGAGCTGGCCTCTATCCTGCTGTTGATGGCTCTGATCGGTGCTATTGTGCTGGCGCGTCGAGAGTTTGTCATTCCCCAAGCCGGAGAAGGGGATCTGAGCTTGCTGGAGCGGGCCCGACCCCAGCTGGAATCAGAGTCAGAACGACCGGCAGAGCTGGTGAGCACCCGTTGAAGCTGACTGCTCTTGGCCATAAAACCTAGAGCTTTCCCGAGGCCCCTGTCATTGTGTATCTACATGGAGCTCATCGCGATGTTGCAACTGCAGTTTTTCTTGGTGGTGGCAGCGATTCTTTTCTGCATTGGTATTTACGGATTGATTGTGAGCCGCAATGCGATTCGCGTCCTGATGTCGATTGAGCTGATGCTCAATGCGGTGAACCTGAACTTCATGGCTTTCTCCAACTTTGTCGATTCAGCGATGATTCGCGGCCAGGTGTTCTCGGTGTTTGTCATCACTGTGGCGGCTGCCGAGGCCGCAGTGGGCTTGGCCATCGTGCTGGGGATCTACCGCAACCGCGCCACTATCGATATGGAGAGCTTTAACTTGCTCAAGTGGTAGACTTTTTCGATTGTTTAGTTTGTATCAAGGCAAGGCTGGCTAATTCAAGTGAAGGCCAGAATGCCTGAGTAGAGCAAAGCTCCCAAAACAGGCAGGAAAACCAGCAGACCCAGCCAGCGGGATTTATTCAGGCGGGGTGGAATGGCAAAGATCACCCAGATACCGAAGATCAAGTTGACTAGGGGAATGAAGAAGAGGATCACCCACCAGCCGGGTTTACCAGCAGCTCGACACATCACCCAGATGTTAGCAATCGGGATCCAAGCTAACCAAGCATTCGGCACGTTTAGCTTCTCTCCAATCACCATTAAGGTGTAGCTAAAGAAGGCGTAAAGGGCAACGGCAATCAGCCCTGGTAAAAGCTCATCCATCGTGACCCTCCCACATATTTTTTGATATTTGCGAATGTCAACTCACTTGTCTCCAGCGTCTCTTTTCTCCAGCGTCTCTTTGGTGTCAGAGACAACCCTCGAATCTATACAGCTATAAGGCCAAACCGCAAGAAAACCAACTTTCCAAAGCTGTTCAGGAGCTACTCTGATCCCGCCCACAAAGTTAGCCAAAAGGGATCCCGTTGTCCAGACTTATCTGTCAAGTTTCATCAAGAATTCTGTCAAGTTTCATCAAGAATACAGATCTGACGAATAATCTCTCAAGCACGGGGGGACAACGGCGGGCATTGGATCCCGGGAACCAGGGATTCCAGCAAGCCGCTACAGGCATCCCAGAGCAGCTCGATTACATAATGGAATCCGGCCTCACCCCCGTAGTAGGGATCCGGAACTTCTTCGTCAGAATGAGAGCGGCAATAGCTGCACATCAGGCGCACTTTCTCGGCATATTTTCCCTGGGGATCCAAGCTGAGAATGTCGCGGTAATTTTGTCGATCCATGGCCAGGATCAGGTCGAACTCGCGCAGGTCGGCGGGTTGGATCTGGCGGGCTTTGCCCTGCAGCTCCAGGCCATAGCGTTGGGCTGCTTGTCGCATGCGCCGATCTGGGGGGCTGCCGATGTGATAGGCTGCCGTACCTGCTGAGTCGCAGAGAATCGCTTCCGAAAGGCCGCTGCTGCGCAAAAGGTGATTGGTGATGCCCTCAGCAGTGGGAGAGCGACAGATGTTACCCAGACAGACAAACAGAAGCTTTTGGCTCATGACAATCTCAACAGCAGTAGAGAACTCCTCTCACCTTATAACAATGCCCATCTAATCTAATGGTTCTTTGGTCTGAGCATAATAGTTCTTCGTTCTGAGCGCAGAAGAGCACAGACGGCAACGAACGGTGTTTGCGAGCCAGTCTCATCTGCCACTGACGGGAACAGAGCGGATCCCATGTGCTGGCCCACCACGGGATGTATTCGCTCACAGCAGCAGAGTGGAGTCCTCCCTCATTTTCCACCAAGTTTCCCACCAAGAGCCGCTGCAATGATCTAACAGCAGCTATTGGGAAGCCTGTCGCTTTGAGCATCACAGGTCTAATCGAACCGACAAGGGATCCCCAGGCATTGCTGCAGCAGCTTCAGGTATTCTTGTCCCTCCATGAGAAAGGCACCAAAACGGGCCAGGTGCGGGTTCATCAACTGAGCGTCGAAGAGGCGAAAGCCCCGCTCCCGTAAGTGCTCCACCAACTTCACCAAGGCCACCTTCGAGCCGTTGGGGATGCGGTAGAACATCGACTCGCCGATAAACGCCGCTCCAAGGGCAATACCCAGGATCCCGCCTGCCAAGGTCTCTCCCTGCCAGGTTTCAAAGCTGTGGGCAAAGCCGGCCTGGCGCAGAGCTGCGTAAATCTGCTTCAGCTCGGGGCTAATCCAGGTTTGGGGACGAGCGGCACAGCCCTCTACCACCTGCTCAAAAGCGCAGTTCAGCCGCACCTGAAAGCGATTGCTGCGCACCAAGGGCCGCAATGAACGGGGGCAGTGGAATCGCTCATCGAGGGGGATCACCGCGTGCTGGTCGGTGCTGTACCAAGCCAGGGATCCCGCCTTTTCGTCGGCCATCAGGAAGTAGCCTTGGGCATAGCCTGCCAGAATGGTGGCCAGATCCACCTGCATTGCCTCAGTTGCGCTCCTCAAGATTGCCATTCTGCAGAGAGGCTGGCAAAATCCCCCCCATTGGCCCTGGGGTGACAATCCACACAGGCGCTCACCCGCACAGGAGTGGGAAACTCCACTTGCAGATGCAAAGCGCGGAAATAGCGGGAATCTGCCAAGCGATAGGGCACCTGTTCCCCTTGTCGCAGGGGCCGGGAGTTGGGCCGCAAATAGCCCCAGGCCAGTTGTAAAGCCACACCGCTCAGGGGCTGGATCTGCTGGCCATAGTGGTTGGGATCCTGCAGCAGCCGTCGCCAGGTTTCAGTGGGCAACACTTGGGCGGGCAACGCCACATGGCAACTGCCACAACTGCGCACATATTGAGCTTGCTCCAGTTGGGCTTGAGTCAGGCCCTGCTGGGCTTGTGCTCCCAGGTTCTGCGCTGATCCCGCCAGCAGGGATCCCATAAACCCGGCCAGGATGACTACCATGCTGCAAATCCAAAACCGCCGGCGTCGTCCTTGCAAAGGAGCCATGCTCTCACACCCACTGCCCATGCTTTCCCACTCTAGATCAGGTGGCCGCTCGCCACAGTGGGACGGAGTCCATAAGATCCGGCCTCAACTGCTGGGATCGACTTGATCGACTTGGCCTATTTTTGGAGGAGCTTGAGAGATCGCGGATCTCCTGCTGCATTTTCCGCATTTCTTGAGGCATCTCCCGCAGCTCCTCTTGGGCTTGATCCGTGCAGCGCTCGATGGCGCGGGTGCGCCTGTCAAAGCCGGCGACGGTCAAGTTTTTGGATCCCTCTCTGGATCAACCTGGCCAGAACCAGAGGGGAGGCTGTCTGGGTTTAAAATAGCGGGGCTGCAGACTTTCCCACCAAACGCTCATGAACTCGCCCAGCTTACTCTGGCCGGATCCCGACGGGATCCCAGTGCCCTCTCAACCGGGGATCCTCGGCATTTTGGCTTCCGGCAATGGCAGCAATTTCGAAGCTATTGCTCAAGCCATTGAGGCTGGGGAACTGCAGGCCCAGATTGCTGTGGTCATCACCAACAATCCCAAAGCTTATGTGCGGCAGCGGGCCCAAAAGCGAGGGATCCCTTGCGTCTTGCTCGACCACCGAGACTACCCCCGTCGCGAAGATCTGGACGCCGCCATTGTCCAGGTGCTCTGGCAGCATCACGTGGAATGGGTGATCATGGCCGGGTGGATCCGCCTGGTTACCCAGGTGTTGTTGTCTGCCTACCCGGATCGCGTCTTGAACCTGCATCCCAGCCTGCTGCCCAGCTTCAAGGGCCTGCGTGCCGTCGAACAAGCCCTGAAGTGCGGTGTGAAAATCGCCGGCTGCACCGTTCATCGGGTCACCCTGGAAATGGACAGTGGCCCCATCGTGGCCCAAGCAGCCGTGCCGGTTCTGCCCGAAGATACCGTGGAATCCCTTTACCGGCGCATCCAGGCCCAGGAGCACCGCCTCTACCCGCTGGCCATCCGCCTCTGCCTGGCAGAGGGATCCCTGCTACCCAAGTCTTCGGGGAAGCTACACAATTGAGGTTAAGTCCAGCGCTGGCATGTTCTATGGCCGAGATCCCGCCTCTCCTCGTCTTCGATAGCCCGGTGATCCTGGCCGGTCGTCTGGCTCTATGGCAAGAGTGGGCTCGATTTGGGGTGTGTGTGCTGCCACAGGCAGTGATGGCCGAGTTGGAACGCCTGACCCGGCAGGCCATTGATCCCCAGGAAGAGTCGACAGCCCGCGAGTTTTTGCGCCACTGGCCCAGCCTGGGGTTTGCCGTCTCAGAAGCCCGTGCCTTGGTGGGTGGCGCCGGTGCCGGCGATCAGTCCATGAGGGTACGCTTGGAAGAAGCGATTGCCGAATGCGCCTATGCCCTGGCCCAGCAGCAGCCGGGAACGCTGGTGGTTTTGGTCAGCAACGACCGGCCTTTGGTGGGGCGAATTCAGGGTCTGGGTCTCAACAACCTCTGTGCCATCTCTCTGGCAGAGCTGAACCGGTGGATGCGTCAGCAGCAGCGCCCTCAGGCTGTGGTTATGGCTTTGAATCGGTTACCAGGGCCACCCATTCCTGCCGCCCAGTTGACGTCCTCTACCCTCGCTCCACCTGCCCGTCCCTTGAGTTCCTCTCCAGCTTCCGGGAACCCCCCCGCCCAGGCGCGGCAGCGGTCTGGAGCTGCTCAGGTGGGGCCGAGCACAGCCCGCCTCTGGCCCTTTTTGAAAAGCCTACAGAATGCCCTTGCGTTGTTGCTGGCCCTGGTTTTCCTCTCGGCAACCGGGTTGCTGGCCTGGCGCCTGCTCGATCCAGAAGGAAGTGAAGGGATCTGGCAGCGGCTACCTCTCTCTCGGATCCCTTGGATTCGGGATCTATAGCCAGTTATTCCGAACCAACTTAAGACCCTTTCCGGTCTTCAGCCGGCCGCAGTCATTTTATAGTCGTTTCAGTTATTTCAGGTTAGGGTGAGACTCCTGGGCTGCTGATCGCGCCAGCGGGACGGAGTCCTTGAAAAGCCCTCTGGCCCTGTGCATTTAACGTTTGTTTTAGTGTTGTTTTAGGTGTGAGTGCAGTGTCCTAGTTGGAATGAAACGACCGTAATGAGGAATGAAACTGTTCCGTCGCATTGCCTGGGGGTGGTCGCGGAAGCGGCGTGGAAGGCTTGGGCGGCACCGCTGAGCAGCTGGGAAGCGTCTTAACCTAACTTGAAATGACTACAATGGGATCGACTCCAGCTCTTCTCCCAAGATGGGATCCCTGAAATACAAAGTTTGCTGCCAACCAGGATGAATTGGGTTTTGGCGCAGGTCAGCAGTGACGGGATGGCCAAAGTTACTGCTCAGCAATTGTAACGTTAAAGCCCTTATTTTTCAGGGTTTCCGCATGATAGCGGGCATATTCCAGTTGTTCAAATGCTGCCAACTGCACAAACTTCTGGCCATTCACATCTTTGACAAAGGCCCCATCAGAAACTTCTCGAGCACGTGCCAAGCTCTCTGCCCCTGAGTAGGTAGTGAGCACCAAGAAGGTTCCCTCGCCGCGGTTCGGCCCCAGAGAGTCTACGCTGTTGTCGCTTAGGGGCACCACGTTCTGGGATCCCGCAGAAGTAGGCGATGAAGGTTGGGACGGGCGCTCCAGGCTGGCTGCCAACTGCTCCACCGTTTGCAAGCTGGGGGGAGAGGGTTCCTTGGAAGCCAAGGCCAAGTCAGTTTGCAGGCTGTCCAGCAGGTTAGGAACGCCTTGAAGAGGATCCACCTGTACGTCCTTCAAGTCCGGGGTGGCCGTCAAGCCCAGCGCCAGCCGATCCGGATCCAAGCCACCGGAATAGAACTCCTCTCCCACCTGCCCTTCCACCGGTTCCAGTGGGATCAGGGGCAACTGGGCCAAATCCAGCTGGGCAGGGATCCCTTCTTCCGCCCTGCTGGCAGCACTTTGGGGCAGGGACAGTTCTTCCGGCCAGATCAGCCAGCGCACCCCAAAGCCAATCCCCGCGCAGGAAAGCACCCACAGCAGCAAGACCCAGAGGGGCGAAAAGGCCCCGGAGGGCCGCGGCATCTCTTCCTCTTCCAAGTCTTCCACCACCTCTTGAATGAGCACAGGTGAAGGGCGCTGTACAGAGCTGGTATTCCCAAGCTGACCTGCTCGTGGGGGCGGGACAGAGTCCATGCGCTGCAAACGCTGCCAGAGGCGGAATCGCTCCAGTTCTTTCAGCACATCCAAATGCAGATGGCTCAGCGCCTCCTGAAGAGCAAGTTGAGGAACTGGATGTGAATGGGACTGCTGTGCCGGAGACAGGGGTTGGGTAGGGTCTGGGGGAAGCGGAGAAGGACTCATAGACAGCCCACACTCAACTTGATGTAAAGTCGGAGAGCAAACAATGCCGATCCACTGTTACAGCCGGAAACAGCCTAACAGGAGAACCCACCTTGGGAACAAGGATTGCCAGCGCCCCATACCTTGCCATAAACCACCATGCCACAGGGCTATGGCAGTCTTCTAGGGCTTTGCCTCCAGATAGAGGGCACGCACATCTGCCGGTAGGTTCTGAAGCAAGATCTGGCGGGCAGAGGCAACGATGGCATCCACATCTTCTGGAGCAAGGTAGTATCCGTCAGCCTTGAGTTGGTCGGCAATGCGAACCGGTGACCAGCCAAAGCGATCCCGCAGCAGCAGAATGAAGCGCAGATCCCCCGGCAAGGTATCCAAACCAGCAGTCAAATAACAGGCCAGTGCCGGTGAAAGAGAGGACTTTGCCCCGCCTCTGGTGGAGTTGAGGCCGTGAGAAGCTTGAGGGTGGGTGGGGATCCCATCCAAGGATTGGATCAGCTCACGGGTTTGCTCCGCCAGCCAGGGTCGCAGCACAGGATCCCCTTCGCCAGCCGCTTCTTCCACAAGGCTGTGGACATCTAGGCGCTGTAGGCGCAGGTAAAGCCGCAACCAAACCTGCTCTCGATAGGCAGCCCACTGCTCGGGCGGCAGATGTTCGGCAAGGATCCCGTCCACCCACTGGCAGTAGCGGCAAAACAGGCTGATGAAGTAGCGGGCCACCTCCGGCTGCCGTTGAAAGGCCCGCAGCAACTCCAGATCGCTGTAATGGGCCACCCCCCGCACGATAGGGGCGTTGCATTCCGGCCAAAAGGCGGTAGCTTCGGGCATGAGAATTTCTCCCGCAGAAAAATCCCTAGCTATTCTCCAGGATCTCCCGGCAGGCGGATAACAACTGCTCCTGCTCCGGCAGGGTGCGCAGGCCAATGCGCAGGTAGCGATCTCCCAGCTCGGGAAAACTCAGGCAATCCCGCACCAGAATCCGGTGCCGCTGCAGCAGCGCCCGCTGAATTTGCGTGGCAGAGCCAGGGCAGCGCACCAACACAAAATTGGCTTGACCAGGCCAGGGATCCCAGCCGGGCAGTGCTTGCAAACCCCTGAACAAATGCTCTCGGGCCACGGGTAGCCAGGCCAAGGTGCGCCGGCGGAAGTCCTCATCGGCCAAAGCTGCCGCCACTGCCACTCCCGCCAATCCGTTGACGCTCCAGGGATCCCGCCACTGTCGCCAGCGCTGCCAGTGATCCGGGTGCCCCACCGCAAAGCCAATGCGCAAGCCGGGCAGTGTGAAGAACTTGGTGAGGGAACGGATGACGATGGTGTTGGGGTGAGCCGCCAGGTGGGGGATCAAGGTTTGGCTGCGGGGCATTGCCGACGGGCTGGAGTTTAAGCTCAGGGTGGGCTCCCCCGGCAAAAAGTCCATAAAAGCCTCGTCCACCACCACCCGGTCGAACTGGGGCAGGAGAGGCAGGATATCTTGCTGCGGGATCAGCCAGCCCGTCGGGTTATGAGGGTTGTTCAGCCAGAGCACCCGGTTTCCCTTGCCTGCCACCGGAAGGGGTTCCTGCAGAAGGGTAAAACCGGCGGATCCCTGGCCGGGGAAAAAAGGCAGCGGCTTGATGGTCGCCCCTGCCGCCCGCAGAGCCCGTGCATACTCCCCAAAGGCAGGCTGGGGCAGCCATACCTCCCGCCCTTGCGCATCCCGGGCTGCCCAGGTGAGCAACTCCGCTGCCCCATTGCCCACAAAGATCCACTCAGGATCGACGGCCCAATGGTTGGCCAAACAGATGCGCAAGTCCCGATAGTCGGGATCCGGGTAGCGGCTGATTACAACCGGGTCTGCTGCAGACAGCGCCTGAGTCAGAGCTTGCAAGACCGATTCCGGTGGGCCCAGCGGATTCAAGCTGGCCGAAAAATCCAGAATCTCCTGGGGAGAGCAGCCAGCGATTGCTGCTCCCCAAGCCCAATTGCCACCATGTCGAGGCTGCTCCACGCCCTACCCAGCAGCCGAGTCCCAACCCGGCGAAATTAAGATTTCCCCCCTGCTACTGCTTCGCGGAATGACTTGCCCACCCTAAAAGTGGGGACGATGCTCTCTGGGATCACCATTTTTTGGTTGGTTTTCGGGTTGCGACCTTCCCGCTCTTTGCGCTTGCGAGCCTCAAAGGAGCCGAAGCCCACCAGGGTCACCTTCCCCTTGGGTTCACCGTTTTCATCGCGGGATGCGACCTCTTCGACAATGATCTCCAGTGCGGCGGAAATGACAGCCTCCGCTTCTTTTTTGGTTACATTGGCGCGATGAGCGACGGCATCAACAAGTTCTGCCTTGTTCATCCTGATCTCCTTTTGAGTTAGGCAATAAAGTTAGAGCGTTCCCTGGATCGCGGATTCGCTCAGGCGTTGCAGAGCGGCCACGGCCCAGAGTGTTCTCAGTGTGTGGGAGCGGGGCTTGCCCTGCAATGCGCCAAGGCGCCACTGGCGCGAATGGCAGGATTGTGGCAGTTGAGCTCCAAATCACTGACATATTCTACAGCTAAGTTAGGGCAGAAGCCTGCTGGGCAAGGGGTTTTAGGGGATCTTAACGCAATTTTCTGGGAGACAAGAGACTGCATATACCCAGTTGGCTCGGATCCGACAGAAAGCTAGGGCTCACGACTCGGGTCGGAAGTAGGCCCGCATCACTTCTCGAAAGATGGGAGCGGCCCGTGATCCACCCCCACCGCCGCTGTTTTCCAGAAAGACCACGACCACCAATTCGGGCCGGTCGTAGGGAGCATAGCCAACATACCAAGCGTGGGATCGCCGCGGCGGATCCTCTGCGGTGCCGGTTTTACCAGCCGTTGGGGGAAATCCTGGCCCCAGGTTGGCGTTGCCGCCAGTGCCGTAAACCACGACATCTCGCAGCCCCTGCTGCAGGATCTCCAGGGTGGCAGGGGAAAGACCTACCTTTTGGCGCAGCGGCACAGGGCTTTCCGGGATCACCTGGTGCGAGAGCAAGGGGCGCACCCGCCAGCCCCCATTGGCCACTGCCGCCGTTACCACCGCCATTTGCAGCGGCGTAGCGGTAATAAATCCCTGGCCGATGGACATGTTGACCGTGTCGCCCACATACCAGGGCTCGCGCCAGTGGCGCTGCTTCCACTCAGCATCCGGCACCAGACCCGCGGCTTCCCCTTTGAGGCCAATCCCGGTCAGTTGTCCCAACCCAAAGCGGCGCGACCATTCTTGCAAAGGGGCAGCCTTGGTACCGAGGGCGATTTGGTAGAAAAAGGTGTCGCTGCTGTAGGCCATCGCCTGCCGGTAGTTCAGCCGCCCGAAGCCGGCCCGGTTCCAGTCCCAAAAGCGCCACCCTCCCACCTGGATGTAGGGGCCGGTCTGCAGCACCGTATTCGGGGGAAAGGCTCCCGACTCAATCCCGGCAGCAGTGGTGATGATTTTGTAGGTGCTGGCGGGGGGATAGGGCCGCAGGCCGCGGTTGAGGAAGGGAAAATCCTGCTGCTGCAGGCTCTCCCACTGGGCTTGGGTGATGCGGCTGGAAAAGAGGTTGGGATCAAAGGTGGGATAGCTGGCCATGGCCAGGATCGAGCCATCGCTGGGATCCATGGCGATCACCGCTCCTTTTTGCTGGCCGAGGGCTCGCTCTGCCGCCTGCTGCAGCCGCACATCCAAAGTGAGCTGCAGGGTGTTGCCCGGTTGGGGCGCTTGTTCCCCCAGCACCCGCAGCACCTCTCCCATGGCGTCCACCTCCACCTGTCGCCCGCCCCATTGGCCGCGCAGATGGTTCTCGAACAACTCCTCCACTCCCATCAGGCCAACGATATCCCCCAGGCGATAGCTGGGATCCGCCCGCAGTTGTTCCTGCGAGATCTCGCCGGTGTAGCCCAGCAGGTGAGCAGCCAAGTCGCCATGGGGATAAAACCGCACCGTCTCCGCCTCCACCATCACTCCCGGCAGCTCGCGGCTCATCTCCTCCAGTTGAATGACCACCTGGGGGCTGGCGTTGCGCAGGATGCGCACGGGAAAAGGGGAACGATATCCAGCCTGTTCTAGCTTTTGGGCGATCTCCTCAGGGGCGATGTTCAAGTAGTCTGCCAACTTGGGGATCATCTCCTGCCAGCGCTGCCGCGACTGCACCAGAGGCCAGAGGAAGACCGAGTGGGACAATCGGCTGCCCGCCAGCAATACACCGTTGCGATCCACAATGCGCCCGCGTTCTGGCGGCTGGGGCAGCAGGCGAATGCGGTTGGTATCGGCCAACTGGCGGTAATACTGGGTGCGCGCCAACTGCAGGTAGGCCAGACGGGATCCTAGCCCTCCGAACAGCAGCAGGCTGGCCAGCAAGAGCAAGACAACGGCCCGATAGCCTTGCCCCACCGTTTTGGTCGGCAGGGATCCCAGCCAACGAGGACTACCGCCGTCCGGCGGGGGTGGGGGAAGCACCCGGCGGGGGGCAGGCGGCCTGGAATGGGGGGAGAACAGGGCTTGCGGATCCCGTCCTGCCAAGGTGTGGGGGCTTCGCGCGGCGTTGCTGACGGGGTAGAGTTTGGCCATGAACTTGCCAGAAGAATTGCAACCCATACACCCAAAATCGAGAGGAGATGCCCGCTCTTGGGCGGGCCCTCTCAGCATCCATCCAGTATCCCTGGCTCTGGCAAGCCTCGTCCAGGAGTGGCAGCGTGGATAGAGCAGAACAACAACGGCTACGCCAGGCTGCCTGGCTGATGGTGGGCAATGGCCTGCGCCTGGGGTTGTCCGGGGCCTATTTCATCCTGTTGGCCCGTCTGTTGGGGCCGGAAGCCTTCGGGGTTTTCTCCGCCATCTTGGCCTGCAGCAACCTGGCCGCCCCGTTTGGCTATTTGGGCCAATCGGAACTGCTGATCCAGCGCCTCAGCCGGCAGGGATCCCCGACTTGCACCCAGGGGATTGGCCCCAGCTTATGGCTGGCGGGATTGGGCTGTGGGGGGATGGCGCTGGTGTTGTGGCCCCTCTTGAGCGTTTGGCTGGCCGGGACGCCGGCAGCGGTGGTGGGGGTATTGCTTTTGAGCGATCTGCTGTTCATCGCGGTGCCAGAGGTGTACAGGGGGATCCTGATCGGGAGAGAGCAGGTTGCCGGCGTAGCCCTCATCGACACGGGCATGGCGCTGGGGCGATTGGGGGCAGTATTGCTGGCGGTGGCCTTAGGCTGGGGATCCCTGGTGCAATGGGCTGTTCTGTACGGCCTGATGGTGTTGGTCGTGCTGCTGCTGATCGCGAGGGGGATGGGGCGGTGGAGCGAGCCTTCTCCCCCCTTGGCCCTGATCTGGAGAGATCTGCGGGAACGGCTGATAGCGGGCTGGGACTTTGCGGTGGGGCTGGCCGCGGTGAAAACCTTCACCGATTTGGATAAGCTGCTCTTGCCCCGCTTGGCCTCAGCAGCGGCGGGGGGTCTTTACAGCGCTGCCTATCGGGTGATCAACTTCTCGCAAACGCCGATGATCGCCCTGCTCACCAGCCATTTTGCCGAGCTGTGCCGCCAAGGGCAGAAGGGCCTTCCGCAAGGCTGGCGCTACGCCTGTCACCTTTCCCCTTGGGTGGTGGGCTACGGCAGTTTGGCTGCTCTGGGGCTGGCCCTGGGATCCTACGGGATCCCCTGGGTGCTGGGATCGGCTTACCGGGAAACGGCCCTCATCCTGCGCTGGCTCAGCCCGGTCATTTTGCTGGAAGGGATCCACCTTTTGCTATCTCACCTGCTCACCGGGGCAGGGTTGCAAAAGCCCCGCAGCCGTCTGCAACTGATGGCTCTGGGGCTGAATGGGCTTTTGAATGCGGTTTGGATCCCAAGGTGGGGTTGGCAGGGGGCGGCCCTAGCGACCTTGCTGTCGGAGATGGCCTTGGTGCTGGCTTTGCTGCTGTTGATTGGGGGGCGATTGCACGCTCTGCAGAGATCTGGGCCTAGGGAGCCTTAACAATTTTGTAGGTGGCTTTGGCATCGGGGCCAAAGGTGATCACATCCCCCGACTTGAGCTGGTGGGTGGTCAATTTCTGGCCGTTGATCAACAAGCCATTGGTGCTGGGGCGACCTTCCAGATCCCCATCCAAAATGCGGTAGCAATATTCTCCCTCTCGCTCGGCGGGAATCCGCAGCAGCATGGCGTGGTAGCGGGAGGCATACTGAGAGTTGAGACAGATGTCGTTCGCCAAGTCCCGACCGATGAAGTATTTGGCGGATCCCAGCACCTGGGTACGGCGGCCATCTCGGTCTTCCACGATCAAGATGTGCTGGTGGGTACCGGAAGGAGAAGGCACAGATTCAACCATACTTCCGCTGTCAATACCAGTGTTTAACCGTACCTCAAACTATACCGAAGTTTAGCCTTCTTCCTGCTATCGCTGGGTCTGCAGAATCGCTCATCCAGCGCCCCAGAACTCTCGACCGATCCAATGGGCTAGCGAGGAACATTCTGGAGCAATGAGCCGACCCATCCGGGGAAGAGGGTGTAAGCTCCTACCGCCCATTGGGCCATGCCCACCACCACCTCTGACTTGGACTGGCGAGCGGCATCCCAAATGGCTTCGGCAACTTCTTCCGGCTGGCTGACCCAAAAACTCTCCAGCGCCTGTTGCATTTGCTCGCGGGCTTTGCCACCTGAGGTTTGGGAGTGGCCATCGGGAGAGGACTCTGGCCCCACCTCATCCAGAAAAATGGCTCGCTTGAGGAAATTGCTGCTGACGATGCCCGGATGGACGCCAATTACCTGGATCCCTTGGGGTTGCAGTTCCAGACGCAGCGCTTCTGTCAGCCCACTGACCGCGTACTTGCTGGCACAATAGGCGCTCATCTGGGGCAGGGGCATTTTGCCGCCAATGGATCCCACGTTGATGATCTGGCCTTTTTTGCGCTTCAACATGTCGGGGAGCACGGCTCGAATGGTGTGGAGGTAGCCCCAAAAGTTGACCGCCATCAAAGCCTGCCAGTGTTCCAGGGTAGTTTGCAAAAAAGGGCCACTCATGCAGATGCCGGCGTTGTTGATCAGGCAATCGATGCGGCCATAGCGTTCCAGAGTTCTCTCCACCAGGTTTTGCACCTGTTCTGGCTGCGTGACATCGGTGGGAACGGCCAAGACCTCGGCGTTGAGGCTTTGCTCTAGGTCGATGGCAGTTTGCTTCAGGGTTTCGGCAGTGCGGGCAGCCAGCGCCAATCGGTAACCCCCACGGGCAAAGGTAAAGGCAGTAGCTCTGCCGATGCCTTCAGAAGCGCCTGTAATTAAAACAACATCGGCCATCCTGCTTCTCCGTAAATCTGGACTGGGATCCCTCTACCTGTTGTAGCTTCTCCGAGAGTTAGGGATCCCTGCTTGGCTGAGGGCTTAAGATACTGAACAATAGCGAAGATAAGGTTTATGGCCTCTACCTACTCATTTGACATCGTCAGCGATTTCGATCGGCAGGAACTGGTGAACGCTGTAGATCAAGCCCGACGGGAGATCAAACAGCGCTACGACCTCAAGGATACTCAGACGGAAATTGAGCTGGAGGAGGGATCCCTGACCATCACCACCGCCAACGACATGGCCCTCAACTCCATTCGGGATCTGCTTCTTACCAAAGCGGCCAAGCGGGGTCTATCCCTGAAGATCTTCGACTTCCAACCCCCAGAGAGCGCCGGCGGCAACCGAGTGCGCCAGGTGGTTCACCTGAAAAAGGGCATTGATGCCACACTGGCCAAACAGATCGCCAAGCAAATCCGCGACAACTTTAAGAAAGTGCAGCCTGCCATTCAAGGGGATCTGGTGCGCGTTTCCGGCAAGGATAAAGACGAGCTACAGGCGGTCATTCAAATGCTTAGGCAGCAGGACTACCCGGTGGCGCTGCAATTTGTCAACTATCGATAGGGATCCTCTGGGCTTCCGTATCTTTCCCCTCAACCCCTCTTGCAAGATTAGAGATCTCAGGATCTGTGAAATGTTGGGTTTAATGGCTGCTGGAAATGGTGATGGCCTACGCTCCTCAAAGCTTGAGTTTTCGGCCAATTGGGATAGGGGGCTCTGGTGAGAAATCTTGTGAAAGTAACCGTCGGAATCAAGCCAGCAAGTCTCTGAGAATCTCATTGGAAAATAGCCAGCCATCGGGCGGAATCAGCCGCAGCCGACCCGCCTCGCAACTGGCCCAGCCCTTCTCGAAATAGGGATCCAGCTTCTCCAAAGCTTGCTCGACCTTTGCCCGGCCAAAACGCTCTTGCAAATGGCCCAAATCCAGACCTTCCTGTAAACGCAGCCCCAACATCAAAGTATCCATCCAAACTTCCTCTGGAGATGCTTCAGGAGGGAGGGGGTAGACTCCAGCTTTCACCTGCTCAAAGTAGTGGTAAAGGGTTTTGGGTTGCTGAATGCGCCGTCCACCCTCGTAGCCAACGGATCCCATACCAAAGCCGAAGTAAGGGCGATTTTCCCAATAAACCCGGTTGTGGCGGCAGGCATACCCAGCCTGGGCAAAATTGGAAATCTCATAGTGAATGTAGCCGGTCTGGGTGAGCAGCTTGCGCGCCATCACGTACATTTCAACCGTGGTTTCCTCGGTGGGCAAAGGCGCATCTCCCGGTCGGTACATCCGGCCAAATCGGGTTCCCGGCTCAATCGTCAGATCATAGATGGAGACGTGGGGAGGGCTAATTTCAATGAGAGCTTGCAAAGAGTTGTGCCAATGCTCCAAGGTTTGGTAAGGCAGCCCAAAGATCAAATCCAGATTGAAATTATCAAGGCCCACCGCTTTGAGATCAGATACAGCCTCGTAAACTTCTTCTACCCCATGCAGGCGGCCACAAGCGGCCAGCAGCTCCGGTTGAAACGCTTGTACCCCCAAGCTGATGCGGTTAACCCCCAATGCCCGATAGCCCGCCAACTGATCTCGGGTCAGGGTGCCGGGATTGGCCTCTAGGGAAATCTCACAGTCAGGATGAAACGGGATCCTCTCTTTCAGCTCGTTCAAAATCCGCCCCACTTGCTCCACCGTCAGCAGAGAGGGTGTGCCACCCCCGAAAAAAAGGCTGGTCAACGGTCTGGGATCCCCGGCCAGATGGCGGTAGCGGTAGGAGCTGCCGATCTCTCGGCAGAGCATTTGCACGTAAGTTTCTATCAACTCTCGGGTGCCCAAGCCCGTGGCAAAATCACAGTAGTGGCAGCGTTGCCGACAAAAAGGGATGTGCAGGTAAGCCGCCTCAGGCCAATCAACCTGGTCGCGACAGGGTTGCGGAGCAGTACCGGTCGGAGTGGGATTGTGCAAAGCCGTTGCCACAGCCATGGGTCAGCTCAAACGGGATAGAACCACTATACTGATAGACTCCGAAACTCCTCACGAGAAGGGATCCCATGGGAGCTGTGCGCCTGGCGGTAATCGACTATGATGCCGGAAACTTGCATTCGGCTTGCAAAGGCTTGGAGCGTGCCGGGGCAGAGGTGCATCTGGTAACAGAGCCGGTCGGGCTGGAGCGTTTCGACGGGATCATCCTGCCGGGAGATGGGGCTTTTGATCCGGCCATGCAGCAGTTGCGAGAGCGAGGCTTTGTGGATCCCATCCGGGAGGCGGTGCAGCGGCAGCAGCCCTTCTTGGGCATTTGCATTGGTTTGCAGGTTTTGTTTGAGAGCAGCGAAGAGGGGGTGGAACCGGGGCTGGGCATCGTGCCCGGACGGGTGCAGCGCTTTCGGCCAGAGGCGGGCCTGCGCATCCCTCACATGGGCTGGAATCAGTTGCACCTTACCCAACCCCAATCGCCTCTTTGGGCAGGGATCCCGGATCAAAGCTGGGTTTACTTTGTCCACTCCTACCACGCAGTGCCCAATGACCCAAGCTGGGTGGCTGCTACCACCCAACACGGCAGCCAAACCTGTGTAGCCGCTATTGCCCGCGGCACCTTGTTTGCTACCCAATTTCACCCCGAAAAGTCGGGCCCTGTTGGCTTGCAGATGTTGCAAAACTTTGTCGAGTTTGCTGCCCGTTGCTCCCTTTTATCTGCTCCCAGAGCTTAGTGCCCCATGAACTACTGGCTGATGAAATCTGAGCCCAGCGTTTACAGCATCTGGGATCTGCAGCGGGAAGGCCAAACCCTTTGGGATGGCGTGCGCAACTACCAAGCCCGCAACTATCTGAAGGCAATGCAGCCTGGGGATCGCGCCTTTTTCTACCATTCCAATGCCGAGCCACCCGGAATTGCCGGTTTGATGGAGATCCTGGAAACCCACGTGGTGGATCCCAGCCAATTCGACCCTGCCAGCCCCTACTATGATCCCAAATCTACCCGCGAGGATCCCCGCTGGCATACGGTGCGAGTGCGGTTTGTCTCAGCCTTTGGGCGATTGATCCCTTTGGCTGAATTGCGAGACACCTTCACCCCAGAGGAGCTGGAAGTAGTACGACGGGGCACGCGACTGTCGGTCATGCCGGTTGCCGAAGGGGTGGCGAAACGATTGCTGGCGCTGACGGGAGTTTCTACGCAGTCTCCTCTATGATGGGCGAGGCCAACCTGAGTGGGGCCAATTTGCGTGGCGCCGACCTAAGTGGGGCGGATCTAACGGGGGCGGATTTGCGAGGGGCCAATCTGTCGATGGACAACCTAAAGAGCGCTTTTCTGGAAGGGGCAATCTACAGTGCCAACACCCGCTTTCCCGCCGAGTTCGACCCAAAATTTGGAGGGGATGACATTGTTCGGCGCTGACCCCAGCTCACCGGCTTAAAATTCATGAGCCAAAAGCTGAGAGCCCCCAGCGCTGTAAGCTATCAAAGGCCGCGTAGGCCGTCAGATCCGGCTGCAGGGGCGTAATCGATACATAGCCTTCCGCAACGGCCCGCACATCCGAGCGGGGATCCACCCCCTCTTCCACCACCTCTCCTGCCAGCCAGTAGTAGGCCTTGCCGCGCGGATCCACCCGCTTCTCGTAGATATCGGTGTATTTGCGCCAGCCCAGAGGAGCTAGAACCATGCCGCGCATCTCGGCAGCCGACAATGGCGGCACATTCACATTCAACAGCATGGGCTCCCCCAAGGGCTTCAAGCTCAGTTTCTCCAGCAACGTCAGCACCACTTGCGCTGCCGGCTGAAAATCCTGATGGGTAAAGCTGGCCAGGCTCACCGCCAAACTGGGGATCCCTTCCAGCAGCCCTTCCATCGCTGCCGATACGGTGCCGGAGTAGAGCACGTCGGTGCCCAGATTGGCTCCCTGATTGATGCCGGAAATCACCCAATCGGGAGGATGATCCAATAGCCCGTCCAGACCTAACTTGACACAGTCGGAAGGTGTGCCCGAACAGGCCCAGGCCTGCACTCCTGGGGGAAATCCTTCCCGCACCGGATCCACCCGCAGCGGCTTGTGCAACGTCAAGGCATGGCCGGTGGCCGAGCGCTCCCGATCCGGACAGACCACCGTGATCTGATGTGCGCCCAGCCGAGCCAGAGCAGCGGCCAGACAACGTACCCCCGCCGCCTGGATGCCATCATCGTTGCTGATGAGAATGTTCATCGCAGCCACCCCACACCCGCCCTTAGACATACACCAGTCTGACCCAACGATCCGCTCTGATCCCTCAGGTAGCCAAGTTCAGCGACGAAATCTGAAAATTCACGGCCTCTTGAGGTTATTATTGGACGTAGCCTTTCGAACAATATCAGTAGGAACACAATGTCACCCCATGAGGTCAAGTGCCATTATGAAGCTAAGGTAAAGTAAACCCTGCGGTTTCCTTCCTCTTTGTTGTGCCTTCTTGTTTGCATCTTGCTGTTTCCTCATCCATATCCCCTTGAGACTCCTTCCCGCTAAAGCGAACAGCGGGGCAAAGCTGGGGAGTCTGTAAAACCCATCAGGTCGCTCGAGCGACAGGAAGTTGATCTCATGTCACTTGTTTCCATCACATCGGCAACAGAGGCTCAGGAATGGCGTGAGCTTTGCCAGTGGGCCGAGGAGCACTACCGCTGTCGCACCTTTCCCAAAGACGTGCGCATCCCCACCCGTCCGGGATTGGTGTACATCACCCAAGAGGGGGTGGTGCGCTTGGTCAGCCAAACTCCAGAGCGGCGGGAGGTCTTTGTTGGGTTTATCACGGCTGGGTTTCCCTTTGAGCTGAGCAACCCAGAGCGCTTTGAGTTAAAAGCCTGCACCCACGCCGACCGCACCACGGTGATGTGGTTCTACTGGCAAGACCTGGAGCAGTGGCCCTACTTGCACCAGAAAGTCCAGGAAAACTTTCGCCAGCAACTGCAACGGAAGCTGCTGTGGTTGGGAAACTTGGGCCAACGGCGCGCCATCGACCGCCTCAAGGGCTTTTTGAGCCTGTTGATCGAGGAGTATGGGCAGCCCTGTGAACAGGGGATGTATCTTCCCTGGCCCCTTACCCACGCCCAGATTGGGGATGCCATTGGGGCCACTCGTGTGACGGTGACTCGCCTTCTGGGATCCCTGCGCTCGAAAGGGTTTGTGCAGGTGCTGGATCAAAACTTAATCTGCATTCCCAACGGGGTGAAGCTCCAGCCCACTCCGAAGAAGGCGGCCAGCGCCTAGCCCTGCTGTCTAAAGCGTTATGCCTACGGCACCCTGTCAAAAACTGCACTGCTGACCAAGAAAACTGGGTTGCCAGCCCCGCCCTAAGGCCTACGGCCCGCTGACGCAACCAGGTCGGCTTTGTGCTATGGTGTTGAATGAACTCCGCCAACTTGAATATGGCGCAGTGTCAACAGGGAAAGTATCTGGGAGTTCATCCCAGTAGTTGGGGTCATAGCATCCCTCACCACTTGCAAAGGTGGTGTAGCCCAGGAAGTAGGAGTCATCCTGCAACCTGGGAAAGAATCCTTGCCATTTAGGGCAGGGAGAATGTCGGCGCTGTTGTTCCTTCACCTTTGCGCTACGCCTACTACCCCGGCTGTGTGGCCCAAGGGGCCTGTCGTGAGCTGTACGACTCCACCGACCAGATTGCGCGGCATCTGGGCATTGAACTGGTGGAGCTGGAGGCTGCTTCTTGCTGTGGTTCTGGCACCTTCAAAGAAGAATCGGAGCTGCTGGAAGATACGGTAAATGCCCGCAACCTGGCTTTGGCCGAGGCGCTGGGGTTGCCGATGCTCACCCACTGCAGCACCTGTCAGGGGGTGTTGGGCCGCGTGAATGAAAAGTTAAAAGCTGCGAAAACCGCGAATCCAGAGTACTTTCACCAGGTGCAAGCCCTGTGCCAGAAAGGGGGCTGTGAGAGCCGTTACCAGGGCACAGGCGATGTGCGCCATTTGCTGTGGGTGCTGGTTCATGACTACGGCCTGGAGCGATTGGCCCAACAGGTCAAGCGGCCCCTCTTGGGGCTGCGCTGCGCTGCCTTCTACGGGTGTTATCTGTTGCGGGCCTACGACATCTCCCGCTTCGATGTGGCACGGGATCCCCGTTTGATGGAGGATCTCTTCGAGCGTTTGGGGGCCACCCCTGTTTGGTATCGCGGGCGCACCCAGTGTTGCGGCTGGCCCATTTCCAGCTATGCCCCGCAGCAGTCTTTCTCGATGGCAGGCCGGCATCTTCTGGAGGCCATAGAGGCGGGAGCGGATTGTTTGGTCACCCCCTGTCCCCTGTGTCACCTCAACTTGGACTCTCGGCAGCCGGAGGTGGAAGAGGTGATCGGGCGCAAGCTGGGGATCCCGATCCTGCATTTGCCACAATTGGTGGGCCTGGCCCTGGGGATCCCGGCGGAAAACTTGGGACTGAACCGCCATGTGGTGCAGGTGGAAAGAGCCCTGCAAAAAATAGGCCGCTAAATCCCACTTGATGGCTGGGGGATCCCTGGGCAAACATCAGGTCTGGGAAGGATGTGTTATTCTGCCCAGCAAGGTACCCGTCCTTGTTCAAAAACCGCAAAGATCCTCGTAAGCTTAGATCCACCTACTCCTGCTTAGCAGCTCCCTATGGTTGTCTCGGATCCCTTTGGCCTTGTTGTGCAAGAAGTGCAGCAGGGCGGGTACGCAGACCGAGTGAAAAAGCTGGTTTACTTTGCCTGCACCAGCACTTGGGAAAGCGATGTCAGCAAGTTGAACCAAATAGACCTGAAAGCTCTGCTGGAGCAGCTCTGCCGCCAGCACGCTACCCTTGATGCTTTGGGCCAGCGCTTTCGAGATGCCATTAGCCGCATCAACAAAAAAGCCGAGTATGCTCGCATCGCCAAGATGCTGCTAAGCAAGCTACAGCCCCTGTATCAACAGCCCCAAGCGGATCCCTCTAGCCCACTCATGCCCTCGCCCAAGGAGCCATCAGCTTGGGCCGCACCCTCGCCTATCTTGTCCTTGGAGTATGGAAGCCCACGACTGCAAAAGCAAGACTACGATCCCTTCGAGCTGCGGGCAGGGGTGATGCGGCAAACCAGCCCTTTGCGGGCCAAGCTGGTTCTGTTCACGGCTTTGTACCACAAAGTAGAGCCTACTCTGCAGGGGTTGGCGGCCCTGCGGCGCTACAGCCTGGACGAGCTGCTCAGAGCCCTCTACGATGCCTGCGCCTCCCCCCAAGAACTGGAAGCCCGGCTGAAGGAGGCGGTGCAGCAGTTGCAGGAGCCGGATCAGGATGGCCAAGCCGCCAATGCTGTGCTGCAGATGCTGAAGCCTCTTTACGTTGACGTGCCCCCAGCGACCCTCCCCGGCGGAGGATTGGCTGCTGAGCCTCTCTCCGCCAATCTGGATTGGCTGAATACCGAAGATGCCGCTCGCGCGGGCGAGGCAGAGTCCCTGGCCAGCCCCATGACTTGGATTGACGCTGGGATCCCAGAGGATGAGGAAGAGCCTGCAGAGCTTTCGGCTTTTGCGACCCCGGCAACACCACCCGGCCCCTCTTCTGACCTGCGACAGGAGATCCCAGAGTCCTGCCGCCAACTGCTCCATCACAGCGCCGGATCCCTGATGGTTGCCATCGAGAACACCCTAAGCGAGTTGGGCAACGCCCTGGACGAAGGGCTACAGGATGAGGATCCCGTCCAATATCTGACCCTCAAACACCAAGTGCTGCGCGGCTTCTTGAGGGATGTCGAGGGATCCGCCGCAATGTTCATGGGGATTGTGAAAAAGCTAGAACAATCGGAGTGGCGCCTGGTGCAGCCCCTGCGCGTCAGCAATGCAAAACAGGCTCTGCCGGAGGCGGTTACCGAAATGCCCGCTGAGCTGGCGGATCCCTATGCTTCCCTAAGACAGGTGTTGGCCAGCAGCGAGCTGGCCCAGCAAAAGCCGCAGTTGGAGCAGGAGGTGATGCGTTTGGTGCGGCGCAGCGTCGGCTCTGTCAAAACTGCTATCGAACAGGCCCTGAGCGAGTTGGGCAAGGCGTTGGATGAGCAGTTCCAAACCTGCACCCTAGAGGAAGCCTTGGTTCTCAAGTACCAAACACTACGCGCCTTTTTGCAGGAAGTGGGGGAGATCTCCACCAAATTTGCTGCTTTCTTGGATCGCATGGAGGAGGCAGAGCGCCGTCTGTTCGGGCTGGTTTGAAGCTCAAACCCGCTGTTTGGGGATCCCGTTCAACACTCACGATCAGCCGCGCCGAGTGTTGGGGAAACGCCTTGATTTTCTTCTAGAATGGCCGCTAGTTTGGATCCCCTCTCGCTTCTCTGAGCTCTCCCCTCTCTTCTATGGACGCCAAGGATCTGCTTCGGCTTTACCGGGCAGGACGGATCAACTTTGCCGGCGAGAACCTGGCCGCCCTTGACCTGAGCCGGGCCGACTTGATCGGGGTGGATCTCTCCCAAGCAAACCTGCACAGTGCCAATTTGATCTTCGCCTTCTTGGGGCGGGCCAAGCTGCAGAAGGCCAACCTCGTCGGGGCTAACCTCGGGGGGGCCAACCTCAGCCAGGCGGACTTGAGCGAGGCGGATCTCAGAGATGCCCAGTTGCACGGCGCCACCCTACAAGGAGCAGATTTGCATGGGGCCAACCTGACGCTGGCTCTGTTGATCGATGCCAACCTGCTGGATGCGGATTTGCGTTGGGCCAACCTCACCAGTGCCAACTTGGGGGGAGCTTGCTTGCGGGGGGCTAATCTCCGTTTCGATAGCCGCCGGGGAGCGGTATTGCGCAACGCCAATCTTAGCCGCGCCGATCTCAGCGGAGCCAACCTGTCGGGAGCGGATTTGACACGGGCCGACCTGAGCGGGGCCAACCTAAAAGAGGCCAGTTTGATCAAGGCCAACTTGCAAGGGGCCAGCCTGCAGCAAGCCCGTTTGCAGGGAGCCATCCTGAGCGAGACCGACCTGAGGGGGGTTTCTTTTTTGGGGGCAGACCTGCAAGGGGCGCAGATGGCGCGGGCCAACTTGAAGGAGGCGATACTTCGCCAGGTGAATCTGACAGAGGCCAACTTGAGCGAGGCGGATCTGGCCGCAGCCGATCTTTCCGCCAGTTGTCTGTGCTCGGCCAAACTGGCGCGGGCAGATCTGAGTCGGGCCAATCTGGCCGGGGCCGATTTGCGGTGTGCCAACCTGGTGGATGCCTATTTGGGCCGCACCAACCTGGAAAATGCCGATCTCGGCGAGGCAATCCTAACCCGAGCCGATCTGAGCACAGCCAACCTCAGCGGGGCCAATTTGCGCGGGGCAACTCTGCCGGATGGACGGGTAGGCTGATTGGACAGACTCGCTACCGTATGAGGACGAGGATTCTTGTCCCTGAGTGAGACGGGGATCCGCCCCGGAAAAGGTGAGGTTTTCCCCTGCCCCAGAGGGGCCACAACCGCTACCCTACAAGGGAAGGATGGGTCAAAGAGATCCGTGAACAGCCGCCGATTTCTGTCCTTGATGGAAGCTTTGTGGGCCGATCTGCCCTTGCCGGAATGGTTGCCGGGGGCAGGAGAGCGCTCCTGGCAGCAGACGGTGGCAGCCCTGCTCCAGCTATGGCAAGAAGTTGGACAGTTTGGGGTGGTGATCGGTGGGCCGGTGTCTTGGTGGCCCCCCTGGGTGGTTCGGGATCCGCTGCCTCAACTGCCGTCGCCCATCGACGCTCCAGAGCCAAACCTGAAGCTGCGGGAGCCGGCCCGTGAAGCCCCCTGGCTGTTTACCCCCGATCTGTCCCCTGAGTCAATCCTGACCCCTGGCCAGACGGTGATCCCTCTCCTGCCGCAGGATCCCCTGGTGGAGGAGCCTTTTTTGCTGGTGCTCACCCCTGTTTTTTCGGCGGTGGCCGCCCAAGGGCATCACCCCCACACGCGGCAGAGGGGGATGATGGTGTCTTTTGAGCCGGAAGTGGTGCATCGGGCTTGGCAGATCCTAGAGCAGCGGGTTCAACAGGGTAGGCCGGATCGCTTGCCCTTCTGGCAGGAGCTGATCAAGCACCATCCCCTCATGGAGCCTCATGTGCGGGTGCTGGCCCGCTTCAGCAGCCTTCTTCTGCTGGGAAACCTGGCCGAGTCGGGATCCCCGCCCGCTCGCTTACCCCCCGCCAGAGCCGAGAACTCCCCTGCGCCCACAACCCGGCCAGAAGATTGGCAGAAGCGGCGGTCTCCTCCTTCCCATGGCCAGCCTGCCGGTCAAGGCCAACAGAACAGCCTTTCGGAGGCAGAACTGTTGCGGGCTCTCATCCACGAGATCCAGACGCCCCTCAGCACCATCCGCACCTTGGTTAGTCTCATCCTGAAGCGGCACGATCTGCCGTCGCGGGTACGGGAATACGTGGAGAAAATTGACCGCGAATGTACCGAGCAAATCAACCGCTTCGGGCTGTTTTTCCAGGCTACAGAAACGGTGATGCCCGCTGCTACCCCACAGGAGGGGCGTCGGCTCCAGCTAGAGCCCATTGCGCTGGTGGACTTGGTGCGGCAAAACCTGCCTCGCTGGCAGGAGCAGGTGGAACGGCGGGGATCCCAACTGGAGTTGGAGATTCCCGATGAGCTGCCGGATGTGGTCAGCGATCCCAAGGCGCTGGAAGCGGTGCTGTTTGGCATGGTCGACCGCATTGCCCGCAGCACGCCGGCTGGCAGCCACATTCGCGCCCAGTTGGTCAGCGCAGGGGAGCTGGTCAAACTTCAGTTTCAGGTCAACACACCTGAGGGCAGCGACGCCACTGTTGCCTCAGAGCCCAAATCCCCTCAGGCGATTGGGCAGTTGTTGGTCGTGCAGCCGGATACCGGTGCAGTGAGCCTCAGCCTTCCCGTCACCCAAACTCTGTTCCGCGCCTTGGGGGGCTACCTCACCGTGCGCCATCGCGCCCGTCGGGGGGAAATTCTCAACATCTACCTGCCCCGCCAGCTATAAGCCACCCGGTTGGGATCCCGATACCGTCTCAACGCTGATGTGGCGGAACCCAGGGAAGATGGGGCTAGGATCGATCTGCCAGCGCCGGGAGAGTCTAGAGATTGGATCCATGCCGAGAGCCAGAAAAGTTGCTGAACACCATCCAGAGCCTGAACCCGTCTGCGGAGCCGGAGAACCCAAGGTCAAGGGGGTCACTCTTTCTGCCCAGCAGCTTTCCACTTTGCTTCACGAAATGCGCAATCCTCTCACCGCCCTGAGCACGCTGGCCAAGTTATTACAAAAACGCTTGCCCCCCGAGGATCGCAACCACTGGATTGGCCTGAGCATTGAACAGGAGTGCAAGCATTTGCAGGAGCTGCTGGCGGAGTTCGAGCGTTTGGACGGGATCCCGGCCCCCCTCCAGCTTCAGCCCCTCTCCTTGGCCGACCTGCTGCGGGAGTGGATTCCCATCTATCAAGCCTTGGCCGAAACCCAGGGACACCACTTTCAAGCCGTCCTGCCCCCTTCCCTACCCCCTGTACAAGCCGATCCGCGCGCCCTGCGCCAGGTGCTTGATAACTTGATCGACAACGCTTGCAAGTACACCCCGCCCCCAGGTGAGATCCGGCTGAGGGTGGAGTTGGGTGAAGATCCCTCAACTGCTTCGCAACGGGAAGTGTTCGTTGCCGTCTGTGACAATGGCCCCGGCATCCACCCTGAGAACCTGGAGCGGATCTTCGATCCCTTTTTTCGGGCAGATCTTTCTAAGCCAGGGCAGGGGCTGGGGTTGGCCATTAGCCGCGACCTGGCCACCCGGATGGGCGGAGATCTCCAGGTGGAAAGCTCCCCCCAAGGCTCCTGTTTTCGCCTGAGATTGCCCACAGGTTAGTAGGAAGATTGTAGAGATATGGGATGGCAGGTGCCGCCAAACGCTTGAACGCTACCCAGGAGCTGCAGATGGCCTCTTCTCCCCCAGCCAAACCCGAACCCCCTGCTGCCAGTCCAGCAGCCCGCATTCTGCTAGTAGATGATGAACCCGGCTTACGGGAAGCGGTGCAAGCCTACCTCGAGGACAGCGGCTTTGAGGTGATCCCGGCGGCCAACGCCCAGCAGGCTCTGCAACTGCTCAGCACGGCCCAGCCTCAGTTGATCATCTCCGACATCATGATGCCGGGCATGGATGGCTATCAATTTTTGGCCCAACTGCGAAAACTCGAGCCCTACAGCCATCTGCCGGTGGTGTTCCTCACCGCCAAGGGGATGACCGCCGACCGCATCCAGGGTTACCGGGCCGGTGTCGATGCCTATTTGCCCAAGCCCTTCGATCCGGAGGAGCTGGTGGCCATCGTCTCCAATCTCATTGAGCGATCCCGAGCAGCCAGTCCTTCTGAAGTGGTCGCCCGCGAGCTGGCCTCCATTCGGGCGCTTCTGGCAGAGCGAACTCTTCCCCCAACCGGTCCCTCTCAGCCCCCCGCCCCAACTCCCTTGCCCCCACCCATTAAGGTAGAGTTCACGCCGCGCGAGCGACAGGTATTGGAAAAAGTGGCAGAAGGGCTGATGAACAAGGAGATTGCCAAGCAGCTGCAAACCAGCGTGCGCAACGTGGAAAAATACGTCACCCGCCTGCTGAACAAGACGGGCACCAGCAGCCGCACCGAGCTGGTTCGCTATGCCCTTACCTATGGCCTAATTCGGCTATAGCCCTCACCCCCAACCCCTAGGAAGACTGAAGAACGTGAGACACGGTTTTATCGCTGGGGCTTTGGTGGCACAGTAACCAGCAGCTCCACCCCAAAGGCGTGATCCCCGGCAGGGTAGCTGGTAATGCCCAGCCCATCGACGCGGGTCAGCAGCTCGCGGGCCTCCGGCTCTAAGCTTGCCAAACCGCCCGGCAGCGTAGCCTCCAGCACTGTGCGGATCCCTTGCCAATTCAGCAAAAAGTAGCCGTAGTTGGGCTTGGGCAACTGATCGTAGAGGGTCTTCAGCGGCTCAGTTCGAGGGAGCAAATTGCCCTGGCGTTGGGCAAGCGTTTGCAGTGCTGCCGTGCTGGTGGTAACGATCAGGTAGTTGCCTTCCCAAGCCCGCACCAGAAGCGGTCGGTTGAACAAGGGATCCGCCCACGTCACCTGTCCACCCGCCTCCGTTACCCCTACTCCGGATTCTTGGGCCAGCCGATCCAACTGAGTCAGGGCCGCGTTGGCCTTGTCTTTTTGGCCAGTCTCGATCACCAAGGCTGCTCCCATGCCCTGCAACAGGGGATGGGCCTGGGCATCCGGTGCCACCAGCAAGGCCATCTCCCCATCCATCCAGGCCAGCAGATCTTTTTCCAAGTCCAAGCGAGTATTGGCGCGAAACTCAGCCCGCAGCTCCTCTAACGACTCTTTGACCGGCGGATCTTTCTCCAGCTCAGGCACAACGGCTTGCCAGCGCTGGGCGATCTGTTGGGTGGTCAGCACCGCCAGGGCATTGCCGGGCAGCCGCTGAATAAGTTCGCCGCGAGCCGGTTGCCACCCCCCCTGCACCTGGGTTTTCCGATCGGTCTGGGTCAACATGCGCAGCCGTAGGCCCTGCTCTTGCCAGTGGGCAGCCATGGCCAAAGAGCGCAGGGGTTGCAGGGATCCCAGCGTCGCTGGATCCAAATCCTGCATCCAGTCTTGGAAAGACTCGGGATCCTCCTGCAAAACCTGGAAGTTGAAGTAGGCAAAGGCCAGCGTGCCGCTCTTATACAGATCGCCAACAGCGGTGCGGAAACTTTCGGAGCGGCCAATCGGCTCTGCTTCGCCGCGATACACAGCAATCGCCTGCTGCATCACCCTCGGGTCGTTGGCCACCGCCACAAAACGGTTGCCAAACTCAGCAGTCACCCACCGCTCGCCCGGCTCCCCGTTGGTTTGCACATAGAGGGTGACCCCCTGCTCCTGGCGCTGCTCGAAGTTGGCCCCTTCTGCTGCTGCCTGTTGCCGCACCTGGGCCAAGAATTGCCCAGACAAATCAGCGTTGCGGGTGCTGGCTCCAAACAGGATCCCGGGCACCGGCTCGGCAGCTCCAGGCACCAGATTGGGAATCACCACTGCCATCGTGAATTGCTCGCCAGCCCAAGCTTGCATCTCTTCCCGAGAGAACTCCTTGCCGGTTTCAGCCAAAGCTTCTGCCGTCCAGCTCTCCCACTGGGCCAAAAGGTCAGGGTGAGTGCGAAAAGATTCTTCCGGTTGGGTAGAAAAGATCAGCACCAGGGGCGCCGACTGGGGAACCAGCGCGGTTTCCGGCAGAGCATCGCCGGGCAACTGTACCTGTGGCCCTCTGAGTTGGCAGGATCCCAGGAGCCAAGAGCCCCCCACCGCCATCAACGTAAGGGAGAGAGGACGAAACCGGCACTGAAGTTGGGTCTTCATATCACACCTGCGACGAGCCGTCCTCTTGAGGATAGGCGATGGACTCAGAGCCTGTCTGTGATCGCAGCCTCATACATCGGAATATGTAGAAATTGTTACTTTGGCCGGGCGCGAGCGACCAACTCATCCACGTACTCGTTCCAGCGCAACCCTTCGTGAGCCTGGATCCAAACCACCTGCACCTGAGGGCACTGCTGCTTTAGTTGATACAGTTCCTGAACCAGATCCAAGTTTTCCACCGGCCCGGTGCGCCGCCGCCACCCCTGCGCTGCCCAGCGATCCATCCAGTCGTTGTAGGTCTGTACGCAAAGGTGGGAGTCGCTGTAGATGGTATCTACGCCGTTGCCCTGGGTGTGGCGGCAATATTGCAAGGCCCGGATGAGGCCGGTCAACTCCATGCGGTTGTTGGTGCTATCGGGATCCCCTCCCCAAAACTCTTCCACAACCCGATCATCTTGAACCACCACCACGGCCCATCCCCCTGGCCCCGGATTGGGAGAACATCCCCCGTCGGTGAAGATGCCACTGTGGGGGCAGGCAACCAGACGGCTGGGGCCCGCTCCTTTGCGGCTGTGCATCCGTGAAACCTTGGCCATGGTGCTCATCCGGCGCTAACGGCAACATTTGGGATCCCGGCTCGACAACAGACACTGCATCTTATTGCAGAAGGGCGTGCCGGCACCACTGTTTAGTGTATTCAGCTTCAGAAAAGCTTTGTTTCACACTATTAGCAGCATAAACCCCGTCAACATCAGCTTACGTGACACTGACGCACAAGGTTAAAAACAGTACGAACAAAAACCCCCAGAAAATCTGGGGGAGGAGTGGTGTGTTGAGGTGATGAATACTCGCATGATATCTCTCGAATTCGGTGAGTAGGCCAAACCGGCGAGAGATCCCTGCGTTTTTTTGCAGAAATCATTGCAGATACTGGAAAGCATCAGACACTAGAGACCAGCGCGTCAAAACTGAGCTTATTTCGTCTTGATCAGATATAGTGCTCAATCTCGAAGAAATATCTATTTAGACACCAAATATAGAGAAGCCAGTAATAACTTTTCTTATGCACCTACCGCCGACACTAGGGGTTGTGTCAAGCCCAAATGAGCATAGAGACGGGAAAAGTCAAAATTCGCTGACATTAGCTCTTGGATGCAGCGGACTTTCACCTCCTCGTGCAGGCGAATCTGCCCAAAAACCCGTTCGATGCGGTTGATGGTGGTGAAGGTGTCCAGATCCACCGAGAGGATCGGCACTTCCAGCTCTTCTGCTCGAGACTGAATGCGGGGATCCAGAGGGAGCTTGCCGGTCAAGATCAGGCAGAGGGTGGAAGTTTCTAGGGCGGCCAGTTGAATATCGGTGCGGTCTCCGCCGGTGATCACCGCCTTGTGATCCAGCTTACGGAAGTACTTCAAGGCCGAGTTGACGTTCATCGCCCCTACCGCAATGTCTTCAACCATCAGGTCCATCCGATCCGGACAGCAGAGCACCTCGGCATCCAGTTGCCGCACCAACTCCCCAACGCTGATGCTGCGCAAAATGCGATGGGAGGGCAAAATCCCCAGCACCGGGATCCCGTGTCCCTCCAAAAAAGGCCGAATGATCGTTTTTGCCGGTTGCACCTGGTCGGGCGGCACATCGTTCAGCAGCACGCCTGCCAAATGGGATCCCAGTTGACGATGGACAAAGAGAAGAGAATCAACAGCCAAGGAGGAATGGTAGCGACTGATCAGCAGTACCGGAGCATCCAGGGCTTGGGCCATCTTGGCCAGCGACAGGCCAAACAATTCCCCCTCGTAAAGATCGGCTGGGCCTTCCAGCAGCACCAAATCGGCAGGGGAGCGCTGGACAAACTCCAACAGAGGGGCAACCGGGCACTCTGGAGCTGGATCCCCGGGAGCTCGCTTCATTTGAGCCAGCAAAGCCTCTTCGTTGAGCCGGAGCAGCATCGGCGGCATTTGATCCATCGTCAGCCGCAGAGACTCCGCCACAAAGCGCATATCCGGATCGCCCCCTTCCAGCGAGCAATCTTCCCGCTCGCAAGAACCGATGGGCTTCCCATAGGTGACTTTTATCCCTTGCTGCTGCAGATGCTTGGCCAAACCCAAGATGGCAGCCGACTTACCGCTGAAGGGCTCAGTAGAACCAATTAAAAGGAACTTGGACACGGATGGCTCCCGGTAACGAGAGGGACGAAGGGATCCCTTACTCAGTCTAACGGAGGCTGCTCTCTCCTCAGTTCTGGACTAACCGATTAGGATCGACTCTTCAGGGTAGGTTACCAACGGGCGGGGCTGTTGTTGAGCCAAGGCCAAGACAATCGTCAATGCCCCCAACCGGCCCCAGAACATCACCAGCACAATGATCAGTTGGCCAAACCAGTTGAGCTCC
This sequence comes from Synechococcus sp. R50.1, assembly GCF_047462115.1. Lineage (NCBI taxonomy): Bacteria > Bacillati > Cyanobacteriota > Cyanophyceae > Synechococcales > Synechococcaceae > Synechococcus > Synechococcus sp. R50.1. Next base: position 156,585 of record NZ_JANSIN010000001.1, read on the forward strand.
CCGGTAAAGCCCGTCGAGAGGCCGCAGGTGGCAAAGGCGGAGATCACCTCAAACAACACCGGATCCAACCTACTGTTACTGTGGGTCAGCAAAATCAACCAAGCCGCCAACAATACCACAAACAGAGAAACCGTTAACACCGCTGCCGCCTTGCGCACCATGGAGGGATCCAAGCTGCGCCCGGCAATCTGAGCGCTGGGCAAACCGCGGGCATAGCCCCAGAGGGCCAACACCAACACCGCCAAGGTGCCGGTGGTCATGCCGCCCCCCATAGAAGCTGGGGCTGCCCCAATAAACATGAGAGCCATCAGCAGCAACTGGCTGGCCGGGGTCAAATCCTCAATGGGGATCCCGGCAAACCCAGCCGTTCGGGCAGAAACCGACTGAAAAAACGTCAGGCCCAAGCGGCGGGGCCAGCTTACCTCCAGCAGGGATCCGCCGGGCAAGCTCTCTCCCAAAAACAAGCCAATGCCGCCCGTGCAGAGCAAAACCACCACCACGCCCAGGGTAATCCGGGTGTGCAGAGAGGGGCGGTGGCCCCGTGGCCAGGTTAACAAATCCGACAAAACTGGGATGCCCAAACCGCCGATAAAAATCAGACCGGCCAAAATCGCCAGCGACAGACCGTCTGTAGGGATCCCTTCCCGGCCAAACAGGTCGAATCCTGCATTACAAAAGGCGGACACCGCGTGAAAAATAGCCAGAAAAACCGCCCGCCCCGGCCCATAGAGATCCCGCCAGTGCACCCAGAGCAGCAGAGCCCCCCCCAACTCAATGAGAGTGACCCCCAGCAGCACCCGCCGAGTCAATTCCAGGATCGCCCCCGGATCGATTAGACCCAGCGAATTGCACAGCGCCAAGCGATTGAGGAGGGAAATGCGCCGCCCGATCAATTGAAACACCACCACCGCCAACACCATGAAGCCCACCCCGCCAATCTGAATCAGGATCAGCAGCACAATCTGGCCCAACAGGGTGAGATCCTCCGCCGCCACAATCGTCGAGAGCCCCGTCACGCTCAGGGCCGACATGGCCGTAAACAGCGCCTCATTCCAGCTCAAGGGATCCCCGCGCCCGATCCCCGGCAACATGAGCACCAAAGTTCCCACCACTGCCAAGAGCCCCAACCCTACAACCAGGCGCAATGGCGGTGGCAGCGGGCGACGCCTGTCCCCCCCGAAAAACCACTGCAGACGATTCCCAAAGGCCCTAGAGGACTGAGACAATGCCGAGCCCGGTGTCGGCAGGTAGCGGGCGCGGGATGGCACCGGTGGAACCAAGCGCTCAGGCCCCTCCTCTCGCGGAAGCGGGGCGGAGTCCTCTCTCATCGGATCCCTCCCTACATTTCATTCAGCCGCGAGATGTTGGTATTGGCCCCCAGAACCACCAGCAAATCCCCCTTTTCCAGCAGGTAGTCTGCGGGGGGAGAGACCACCAGCGATTGCTTTCGCTTCACCACCAGCACCGTGATGCCGAAGCGGCGACGCAGATCCGACTCCGCCAGCGTATGGCCCACCAACGCCTCCGGCACCTGTAATTCCGTAATGCTGTAGCCCGGCTCCAGCTCTAGCTGATCTAGGATCCCCGGTGCTGTCAACACCTGAGCCAAACGGCGCCCTGCCTCTTGCTCCGGCAACACCACCCGATCTGCCCCCACTCGCAGGAGAATAGAGCGTTGCCGCTCGGTCGACGCCTTACAGACCACATTGCGCACCCCCAGACTTTTCAGGGCCACCGTCGTCAGCAAATTGCTCTCAAAATCGCTGCCAATGGCCACCACCACCGTGTCGAAGGAGAGGATATCCACCGCTCGCAGCGCATCTTCATCGCTGGAATCGAGTGCCACCACCTGCGTCAGCTGATCCGCCAGGCGCTGCACGATCTCACGGCTGCGGTCGATCCCCAAGACATTGTGCCCTCGCTCCATCAAGGTGAGAGCCAAGCTAGAACCAAAGCGCCCCAGACCAATTACCGCATATTCACGATCCACCCTCTGTCGTTCGCGCCGGCGGAACGCAGTCCCTGCCATAGGATCTCCTGCCCCCTCTTTCAAGAACAGATCATAAGTTCATCCAGCAGGGATCGGAAGGGCCGCGACTCTAGGCCGACTCAGGCTTGGGCAGCGTAGAGGGGTGAGGAATCAGCTCGCGGGTGGAACGGCGCTCCACCATCTCTGCGGTGATGCGGATGTATTTCAGGTCGCGGCGGGAGGGTGCCTCGTACATCACATCCAGCATTAGCTCTTCCACAATGGCCCGCAGGGCACGAGCCCCGGTCTTGCGGCGATAAGCTTCTTTGGCAATGGCAGCAATGGCGGCAGGTTCGAACTCCAGTTCCACCCCGTCCATGCGCAACAGCTTCTGCGCCTGCTTGAGAATGGCGTTTTTGGGCTGCGTCAGGATCGCCTCCAGCGCCTTCTCATCCAGCGGATCCAAAGTCGCCACTACCGGGAGCCGCCCCGTGAATTCGGGAATCATGCCGTACTTGATCAAGTCTTCAGGCTCCAAAGCCTTGAGGGCATTGGCCATACGTTGCTCGCGGCTAACCGACAATTGCTCCCCTGGCTTGATAAAGCCCATCGATTTCTTGCCAATGCGCTGCTCGATTACTTTTTCCAGGCCAACAAAAGCCCCCCCGCAAATGAAGAGGATGTTGGAAGTGTCGATTTGAATGCAGTCTTGATAGGGGTGCTTGCGCCCTCCCTGGGGAGGCACGTTGGCTATTGTCCCTTCCAGCATCTTCAACAAAGCCTGCTGCACCCCCTCGCCGGAGACATCGCGGGTAATGGAGGGGTTCTCGCTTTTGCGGGCAATTTTGTCGATTTCGTCGATGTAGATGATGCCGCGCTGGGCCTCTTCTACGTCCATGTCCGCCACCTGCAGCAGGCGCAACAGGATGTTTTCCACATCCTCGCCCACATAGCCAGCTTCCGTAAGGGTGGTAGCATCTGCAACCGCAAAAGGCACATCCAACATGCGAGCCAGGGTTTCCGCCAGCAGGGTTTTGCCGGAGCCAGTGGGGCCAATGATCAAAATGTTGGACTTCTGTAGCTCCACCTCATCCAGTTCCGAAACTCCGACGCTACCGGGGTTGGCCTTGGCAGCCAGACGCTTGTAGTGGTTGTAAACCGCCACCGACAAAACCTTCTTAGCTTTTTCTTGGCCAATCACATATTGGTCGAGATAGCGCATGATCTCCTGCGGCTTGGGCAACTGCGCCAAAGAAGGCAGGCTGCGGGAGGATTTTTTAGGAGCTTCACGCCGGCCGCCGGCAGGGGCGGCAGCAGGAGGAGTGTTGCCGTCGTAGAGTTCCTCATCCAAAATCTCGTTGCAGAGCTCCACGCACTCGTCACAGATGTAGACCCCCGGCCCCGCAATCAACTTACGCACCTGATCCTGTGACTTGTTGCAGAAGGAGCACTTTAGATGGGAGTCATATTTGGCCATGGGATCCTCGTTGCTGCTTGCTCTTGGCTATCCTAATCCGGCAAAAGCCAGAAGAAAACTAAACCTTCCAATCCAGTCGCAAATTGGCTGCGAAAGCGTAAGGAGGCCGAAGTTGGTGGAATCTCACTGACCTACTAGTCTAGCATCTCCACTAGGCTCGTAGGGCTTGTTTCCGGATCCCCAAGGGGGCAGGGTGCCAAGAGATTCCCGTGGGGATCAACTGGAAAGACTGGAGATATAGTCATTTCAAACTGGATTGAGACACTTCCCAAGCGCTCGGTGCCGCTTCCGCGACCACCCACTCTTCAAAAGGGAGCTGGGAAGCAATGCAACGGAGGTGTTTCATTCTTGCTTCAAAGTGACCATAAGCTTCTCCAGCGCTCTGCGCTACCCGTGCAAACGCCACAGCCTCGGTTCTCCCCAAGTGTCTTACAAGGAGGAAAACTGGAAATGGAAGGGGTGAGCCGTTTCGCTGCTATCGGGAATGGTCATACATCCTTTGGACGGATTTATAGAAAAACCGCCCGACTTGACGCCGAGCGGAAGATGGTGTGAGGAGTGAACGGAAACATGCGTCTCCGCTGATCCCATCATAGTTGACCTTATCTGGCACTGGCAAAGGAATCCTTCAGTTAAGTTGGATACTTTTTGGAGGTGTGGCCGCGCCTTTTTGTAACCAAAAAGGGGAAGGAACTGTCCGTGTTTCGTTCGCTTCCCCCTATTGGCGTCCACTCCTCACTAGAGGTGAATCATAAATTATCCCTGCCGCTAAGACAACCCACCCTACCCAAGTTTTTCGGGGATCCACCCTGTCAAGGATGCAGATCACCGGATTCCACGGTGGGATCCAGCGCCAACAGCTCCGCTTCGGTCAGCAGGGGGATCCCCAGTTGTTGGGCTTGCTCCAGCTTGGAGCCGGGGTCAGAGCCCACCACCACGTAGTCGGTTTGGCGGCTGACGCTGGCGGTGACTTTGCCCCCCCGACTCTCAATCCAAGCCTTGGCCTGCTGGCGGGAGAGGGTGGGCAAGGTGCCGGTGATTACGAATTTTTTCCCGGCCAGGATCTGGGAGACGGCAGGGTTCTCCTGCTGAGGAAGAGCGGGGATCCCTAGCGCCTGCAACTCCTGCAGCAGCCGCCGGTGGGCGGGATCGGCAAACCAGGCCACCACCGCTTCGGCCACTTCCGCGCCTATCCCGTAGATCTGGGCGATGGTTTCTGCGCTGGCCTGGGCCAAAAGCTCAGGGGTGGGAAAATGGCCGGCCAAAATCTGGGCAGTGACCACCCCCACATGGGGGATCCCCAGCCCGTAGAGCACTCGTTCCCAGGGCTGTTGACGAGAGCGCTGAATGGCTTGCACCAGCTTTTGGCTGGAGCGGGATCCCATTCCCTCCAAACCCTGCAACTGCTCTGGGGTGAGGCGATAGAGATCGGCTACGGTGCGCACTCCCAAGTTCTCCACCAATTGGGCTGCCCGCTTTTCCCCCAAGCCTTCGATATCCAAAGCATCGCGGCTGGCCCAGTGCTGCAATTGGCCCCGCAGCTTGGCCGGGCACTCGGGGTTGGGGCAGCGGGTCACGGCTTCGCCAGGGGGACGAACCAAAGGGGCGTGGCATTCGGGGCACTGGCTGGGCAGGCTGTAGGGAACAGCGTCGGCAGGGCGCAATTCCTTCAGGATCCCGACCACCTCCGGGATGATCTCCCCGGCTTTGCGCACGATGGCAGTATCGCCGATGTGCACGTCCAGCTCCCGCAGGCGATCGGCATTGTGCAGGCTGGCGCGGCTGACAAGGGTGCCGGCCAAAGGAACTGGCTCCAGCTCTGCCACTGGAGTGACGGCGCCGGTACGGCCCACGCTGGCCACGATGGCGCGGATGCGGGTGGGGACTTCCTGGGCAGGGTATTTGAGGGCAATGGCCCAGCGGGGAAATTTTTGCGTAAAGCCGGCCTCCTCCTGCAGCCGCAAGGAGTTCAATTTCACCACCACCCCGTCGCTGGCGTAGGGGAGCTGGGCACCCCGCCATCGCTCATAAAATTGGATCACTTCTCCCAAGCCCCGACAGACCTGGGAAAGGGGGTTGACTGGAAATCCCAATTCCTTGAGCTGCTGCAGACACTGCCACTGGGTTTGCGGGGGATCCCCGGCAGGCCATCCCTCCGGCCAGTGGAGGGCGTAGGCGAAGAAGCTGAGCTTGCGGGCGGCCACAACGCGGCTATCCAACTGCCGCAGGGTACCGGCAGCACAGTTGCGCGGGTTGGCAAAGGGGGGATCCCCAGCGGAACGACGCTCTTGGTTGATCCGTTCAAACTCGGCTAGGGCCAGATAGACTTCCCCCCGCACCTCCAAAACGGGAGGCGGATCTGCTGTCGCCAGCCGCAGGGGAATCGAACGAATGGCGCGCACGTTGGGGGTGATGTCCTCTCCGGCCTGTCCGTCCCCCCGAGTAGCACCCCGCTCCAAAAGACCCTCGATGTAGGTTAGGGCCAAGGCGGCGCCATCAATCTTCAGCTCACATACATATTCCAGCTCTCCCTCTGTCCTGCTGTCGGGAACAGGGGCACGGCCCAAAACTCGCAGCAGACGCTCTTGCCACTCCTCTAGCTCTTCTGGGTTGAAAGCGTTTTCCAAGCTGTAGAGGGGGATGCGGTGGAAGACGGTGGGAAAATGCTCTGCAGGTTTTTCTCCCACCCGCTGAGTAGGGCTATCGGGAGTGACCAGTTCAGGGTAAGCCCGCTCCAGCTCTTGCAGCTCGCGGTAGAGGCGGTCGTAAACGCTGTCTTCCAGGATGGGCGCATCGTGGACATAGTAGGCAATGCTGGCCTTCTGCAGCAGGGTGCGCAGCTCGCGGGCGCGTTCTTCCAGATGGGGATCCATAACTCCTTGGGTGAGCAAGGTCTACCCCTAGGTTAGGGCTCCTGAGGAGCCAATAAGTAGGAGCCGATATTCTCCAAGCTGGGAGGATGTAGGAAGGGGATGGTCAAGATGGCCTGCTGGGAAAATGGCTGGGGGAGCTGGGCCAGAAGAGTCTGGTGACGACGGCGGAGGGCCTCTCCAAAGGGGGTAGAATCCTCCAACCACACCCGATTGAGAACGGCGTAGGGATGAGGGATCCCCAAAGCATCCAATTCCGCCAAAAGACGCTCGGTTTCCGCCAGAACTGCTTGCTCGGGGTTAAAGACGGGGATAAAGGTAACAAACTGGGGATCCTGGAGCTGCTGCCGAAGCTGTCGCACCTGGGCCAAGAGCTCCCGCATCCGCTGCGCCCATTCCGACCTGCCCACCACATCCCGATATTTCAGCCACAGCTTCAGGGCCAAGCTTACCCAGCCCTCCAGAGCCTGGGGCATCTGCAGAAACCGCAAGAGATGGCCTGTGGGAGCCGTGTCCAGCACCACCAGGTCGAACTGCCCGCTCGTCTCCTGTCGGAGAACACTCAACAGGGCCATCACCTCATCCAGGCCGGGTGGGGGCATCTGCAGCAGTTGCCGCCACGCCTGCGGGTCGTATTGGACTTCCACCCCTGCCGTCCCCTCCCCCGCCAAGATGGCCGCCACCTCCTCCAGATAATCCTGCCGGAATTGCTCCAGCACCGCCGCCGCATCGACCTCCTGCCCCAGCAGGTTGGGCAGCAGGGGAATGGGATCCTGACCCAGTTTCGTCTGAAACAGATCCCCCAGCGAGTGAGCCGGATCGATGGAGACCAGCAAGAGCTGCTTGTCGGGATGGCGCTTGGCCAAGTTCCAAGCCAGGGCCCCGGCCACCGTCGTCTTGCCCACACCCCCTTTGCCCCCCACCAACACCAGTCGGATCCCTTGGGCCAAAAAGTCCGGTAGAGCCGGGATCCCCTTGAAGGAAGGGAAGAGGGTGGAGAAGAGAGACTTTCTCTTCTCTTGGCTCTCTGCTTTTTGCTCTGGGATCCCTTCCAACTGCAGCAGCACCTCTGGCAAGGGGCGAAGCTGCTGAACCAGCTCATCCAGGGCCGCCAACCCAACCGGCTCCTGCAGTTGATAAGGACAGACCCAGATAGAGTATCCGGGCAGCTCCTCCTGTAGGGCTTTGAGCACACGCCGCTGTTCCTGTTGCCGCGCCAAGTAGAGGGAAGAGGGGAGAGCAGCGGGCAGCGAAGGTTGGCTGTTATTCTCTCTTGCAAGCAGCACCTGATTGACCAGAAGACCGCCGATGGGCACGCGGCGGTTTTGCAGTTGCTGACAAAAGCGGCGGGTTTCCGCCACGCTCAACTGCTCCGGGATCATCACCAGCCAAGCAGAAGTGCTCTCCGGATTGGTCAAGCGGGCTTTGCCCCCCTCCAGTTCCCTCTGCAACTGGGCCAAAAACGCATCCGCCTCATCCGGTCGATAGGTGCCCGTCAGGGCTTGGGCGATTTCCCGGTGCTTGGCCTGAAAGGTGGCAAACACGGCCAGCAGATTATCCAAAAAGTCGGGCAGCTCCAACAGCCGCAGGGTATGCCCGGTGGGGGCCGTATCCAGGATGACCGTATCCACCTCCTCCCTCGCCAGCAGCCGGTTGACCTCCAGAATGGCCATCAGCTCATCCACCCCCGGCCACGCCAAATCCCAGATCGGCAGCAGATCCTCTCGGCCAAACCAACTGCCCCGCTCGGCAATGAGCTCCAGGGCCGGCCCATAGGTTTGCCGAAAAGACCGCAGCAAAATCTCCGCCTGCAAAGCCCGCACCTGCAAATTGGGGCGATCCGGCAAGGGTTGGGCCACATCCGTAACCGAGATTTGCAGCACGTCCCCCAACGAGTGGGCGGGATCTGTGGACATCAGGAGCAGACGGCGCTGGGGATCCACCTGGGCCAGTTGGCGAGCCAGCGCGCAGGTCAGGGTCGTTTTGCCCACTCCTCCCTTGCCGCTGAACAGCAAGAGGCGTTGGGAAGCCAAGAGCAGAGGATGGCAGGAATGCTGATACATTTACGCTGAACACTGCTGACCATTACTGCTCAACGGTGAAGCGATAGCATTCTGTCCATTTCCGTTCGCGTTAGCGGGACGGAGTTCGAACAGAAAGGCGGTATCCCGCAAAGCTCTGAGCATAACACCCAGAGCGCCTTGCCAGTCTCGTGGTAGCCTATGG